>JAVVGG010000210.1:0-2550 GCA_032249275.1 Desulfurococcales archaeon | reverse complement strand
ACAAAACTCATAATAATGGGGTGCAGGAGAATAGCGAGATGGATCGATTGGCAGGCTATGAAGCAAGGGATTCCACTAGCAATAGTAAACCCAAACGGGACATCATCGGAATGCCCACAATGCGATTTCGAAGCAGATAGGGATGTCATCGGAAAGCTCAATATAAGGAAGAGGGCTTTGAAGATCCTAGGGATATCAGGGGGATCTCTGACCACCCCCACTGCCCCCCAAATGACAGATGTAAACCCAAATAGATGGGGGAACCAATGAACCACCAGTAAAAGGGCGGGGAGGAGGTCAGCTAGGATCTACAGAGTCGAGTCCCTGCCAACTAGACTTATGACTCTTTCGATAACCTCTATAGCTTTTTTAGCCATCTCAACACCTGCCCTGGCCTCCTCCTCGGTTACTCCCTCGCCATAGTCGGCCTCTTTCCTGGCCTGGTAGAGGATCTTCAGGATCTCAGAGACCTCGGTCAAGCCCTTATACTTTATAGCGTTGGCTAGCTTATCGTCTCTTCTGGGAACTGCCTCTCCCAGGATCATGAGTAATGTCTCTGAGGCCTTTCTAACTGCGAAGTAGGACGCCGATGCAGCCTTGTTATAACAACCGATCTCAAGATCCTTAGCTGCCTCCTCTAGAAGCTTCTTTGAATGCCTTAATAACGTTCTCCTCACCCTCGAGGGCTATGTATGGGTTTATAGCAACTCTTCCACCGAACATATCCTCGATTTCGCCAGCGATCCTAAGGATTCTAGAGATGGTATCTAGATCCCTCTTCCTAACTATGACAAGGACGTTGCTCTCATAAACCTCACCCTCAGGAATCACAACATCTACTATATAGTCAATGCCCTCCAGCTTCTCGCGGAATATTTCGAGGGCTTTCCTCTGGATCTCTTGATCCACATGATCATCTCCTCTAGAAGCTTCTTTGAATGCCTTAATAACGTTCTCCTCACCCTCGAGGGCTATGTATGGGTTTATAGCAACTCTTCCACCGAACATATCCTCGATTTCGCCAGCGATCCTAAGGATTCTAGAGATGGTATCTAGATCCCTCTTCCTAACTATGACAAGGACGTTGCTCTCATAAACCTCACCCTCAGGAATCACGATCCCCACTAGGTTGTCTTTCAAATCGCTCTGGAGCCTTATGAAGAAGCTCGATATAGCCAAATCCCAGTCCACATTCATTAGAACCCTTGGGAAGCCCCTAGTAATCGCCTTAGCGCTTGACGAATACATCTCAGCACACCTCACCCAACCTATCTGTGAAGGGGTTATTGCTATGGATTTCACCGCCTCTCGGCTGGAGGGGTGTAGAGCTATGTCGAACTATTATCAGCCATATAGCTATGCCCAGAGAACTCCACCAGCTAGAAATTCTTGTTAGAGGTAATAAGCATCGAGGAGATCAGGCTGTGTCAATATATATCATAGAGATTGTTTAGATCAGAAATGACCTCGAAAGATAGGCTCGTATCTCTAAGCTATTAGGAGGTGCTGTTAACCAGTAGTATAGTGAGCCACAATCTAAGATCCCTGGCTATGATGCTCTTAAGATCTAGCGATATGGAGTAGCTATCCCACTTCTGGGATGCAATTGAAGTTAACTATAGGGCTTTACAAGGTTTAGCGGAGCTTTTCAAAGATCTTGAATAGGACCTAATGATCCTTGGAAAACGGATATCAACCTGGGAGTGGTTATATACACTATATATCATGGCTAGCCATATATGTGGGCATAGAGGTTATAGCATTTGTATCCACAGCAAACCTTCTAGTGAGGGGAGCGTGACAACAAGGTTTAGAGATGCTCTGGGATTTAGATACAGCTATATAAACCGAAGCTCTTCCATATATTCAGACCCTATACATAGCATCCATCGATAGATCACATAAGAACCCTTCTAATTACTAACTATTAGCAATATAAGAAGCAGAATAAAATAATTATAAGGATGATGAGCTCGGGAGCAGCGAAAGATGAGCATGGTCTTGAGTGCTGATCGCAAAGCATGATCCGGGCCTTACAACTGAAAGTCTCACCCTTCAAGGCAGGGACTATATTTATAAGCTTTGTATCATCTAGCTTTATTGTTAATAATGATGCGTTTGAGCCTCAGGTCGAACTCTAACGATACTTAATAAAAATGCTAGGCACACAGGGTTAAATCTAAGTCTCTGAGGTTTATGATAAAAGTCCATATCCCTGAGCTCCGCACTATACGGGATAGGGGTAACACATCTAAGACTGGGCGCGAGGCTAAACCGGGCAGAAGCCCGGAATGTAGCCTAATCCCCGCTCTAAAGTCGGAACCTCTATCCTAAATGACTTCTCCCCTTTCAATTCTATAAGATCTCCTTGCTGGGGGTCTTGGGCTTTACACATGAAAGCCTCGCCCTTCAGGGCGGGGAGGAGGTCAGACCTCCTGCAGGGTTATCTCTTTCCACGATCATCAGGTTGGGGCTGTATCTTTTTTCATGGTAGCAGGAATGCTTTTATATTCTTTCATTATTAATTAATGGTTAGAGTAGAGGTTTAGG
>JAVVGG010000209.1:0-2578 GCA_032249275.1 Desulfurococcales archaeon | reverse complement strand
AATATCAGCGATAACCAACAACCATCGGGGGGCAAGCGGGAGCTATTCCTAGAGATTAGAAACTTAAAATGCGCCTGTGGAAACATGTTAGCTGTAGAGAATGCAAGTCTACATCTCAATAGAAGCGAGGTAGTAGTGATCCTCGGTCCCAACGGTGCTAGCAAGACGACGTTATTAAAGGCTGTAGCAGGTGCTGTAAAACCTATATCTGGGTCTATAATATATAAGGGTGTTGATATAACAAACACAGATCTATATGACAGGGTATCAATGGGGATAAGATATGTTCCCGATAGAGACTCTGCATTCAGAACACTAAGTGTTGAAGATAATCTAAAACTTGTTAGAAGAGACTACGACATATCTATGTCCCCTATTCTAGAGAAGAAGTTAAAGATGAAAGCAGGCGATCTAAGCGGTGGAGAATACAAGATCTTAACACCAGCAATGGCATATAACTCCAGGGCAGAGCTTCTTTTAATAGATGAACCATCATCAGGATTGTTTCCAAGGATCAAAATAGAGGTTACAGAAATCCTCGAAAATCTCAGGAGGAAAGGGATTACTATGCGCATAGCAGAGCAGGATCATGAGATGGTGCTAGGCATTGGAGATAGAATCTGTGAGATAAAGGCAGGGATTATCCGCTGTTAGCGCCTCAAAGTCGAAGTCCATCAGAAACTATAGAGAAGGAGCTAGATATAAAAGTGCCTGCTCTTTATATAACACTATCTCGGGCTTCACCATAGCTAGCTATTAGAATAACTTATTTTTTAATAATTTTATAATTATTTCTAAAATGTTGAGGAGCTCAC
Source organism: Desulfurococcales archaeon (assembly GCA_032249275.1). GTDB lineage: Archaea > Thermoproteota > Thermoprotei_A > Sulfolobales > AG1 > AG1. Next base: position 1,763 of record JAVVGG010000209.1, on the reverse strand, counting down.
CTCAATCTTGACAACTTATAAAGATAAAGAGAGACTTCTATAGGATCATCTATTTATCTGAAGAGAGTAGCTTCTGAAGGATAAGCTAGCAAAAACCACAATGAAACCGAGCCTTTTGCCGCTATTCAGCTTTATCTTCAAGTAGCTCAACTATTATCCTTGCCTTGACCTTTGTCCCTGGTAATGGTGGTGGAGACTCGCCTAGATCCGCTGCGAAAACAACAGTATTACCCATAGAATCTGTGAATCTAATCTCGGCGACGAAAGCTTTTTTAGGAGTTTCTGTAAGGCTTCTTAATATGGTATCATAGATTCTCGTTAATGCCATTTGAAGAGCTACTGGGCTTGTGAAGTCCTCAGGTCTCAAGGTTATGCTCTTAAAAGTGCTCATGACCTCTCCAACTCTGGCAACTCCCTCAAATACTATTCTCACAAGTGCTTCTTCTCCCTTCTCACCCATACAAAGCACCAATCCTTATTATCGCTATCAAGTACTTATACGCAATATGAGATTCTATTGTGAACATGGATAACTAAATGATCTACCGTAATGTGAGAATGAGCAAAGCTCAGAAACCCTGTTCCCTAGAACTGAGGGGATTAGTGTTAGATTTTTCGCCCACATCAAATATGATCTTGATTTTCCCTAGCTCCATATGATCATAGCGTCCCTTTCTGTCAATAGCTATAGATATGATATAATTCTCTTTCGGGTCTTTCAATATGCTATATTTGATGTGCCTAGATCTCAGATTTCTCTCTATCCTGGCTATAATATATTTTATAAGGTATTCTTCAAGCGCTTTTCTAGGATCTTTTACCTTAATTGCCCTTGAATCGATATCGATGAAACCTGATTTAGATAGGATCCTCAGAACGCTTTTCACAGATCTCTTTGGAAACAACAGCTCTAAAACAGATCTCGCCTGATCGATGGTTATTTCCTCTCTATTGAGACTGAGGAGTGCTAGATATGCGGCGAGCTCTCTCTTGCATATAGGCATTTCTCCTACCCTGGCTTTAGGATCAATATATATCTATCTTTGGCTTCCAGCATACATCGATCTATATTCTTCCCGCTGAAAACCTCTCTACACCCATATTTAGAGGTAAGGAGGAGAGATCCATTGCCTATAGAGACCTCAACCTCATTACCATCTACCAGATATATCGGCATAGACCCTGCTACCCTATCAATAAGCTTATCTACAGGATATAGAGGGAGATTCACCCCTTTGATCCAATAGTGCATTGGAATCATAACCCTTGATCCCAGAGATTCGAATACCCTAAGTGCCTCTTCATAGTCTATTGTAAATGTGCCCCCCACCGGTAGCATTGCAATATGAGGGTTACCTACTTCTCTAATCTGCTCCGGGCTAAGCAAATGCCCCAGATCTCCTGCATGAAAAACCTTTATACCATCAGGTGTCTCCACAACATATGCCACATTCCTCCCTCTCCTCCTACCTCTCTCTTTATCATGGAAAGTCTCTATTCCCCTAACCTTGAAAGGTCCCAGGATATTGGTTGCTGTGACCATTAGCAGGTGCTTACCGCCTTCCTTAAGCACCACCCTATATGCATTGTGGTCGAAGTGATCGTGGCTCATAATAACATAATCAGATAGAGCTCCAGGTCTCTTAATCCCTATCGAAGCACCATCATGGGGATCTATTGTTAGAGAGACACCCCCATATACTAGCTCGAAGCAAGCATGACCCCACCACCTTATAGCTAGACCCATACTCCTGCTTGTCCCC
>JAVVGG010000208.1:0-2645 GCA_032249275.1 Desulfurococcales archaeon | reverse complement strand
ACATAGCTATTTACCATGGTATTGGAATGAAGATATCAGATCTGCCTAGGGAGCCGTGGATCGGTAAGGACTATGCCTATCAGATCCCAGCATATTACCACGCATTGAAAGCAATGGCTAGGAAGAGGAGCACAGATATATCCCCAGAAGAGGTTATTAGGGAAGCTATGGGCTAGCTAGCTCTGCCAGTTGAGAACATCCTCTAGCCTCTCGATCACCTCTAGGTTTATGTTTTCAAGCTCCAGATCCTCGGGCTGTATCCTTTTTCATGGCGGTAGTAGGTTAAAATTATCCTAATTCCTGCAATGCTACTCAACCGAAATGAGGATCTCCGCTAAGGTTTCTCGGGGGAACAAGCTCTGAAGCCATTTTAAGAATCCATATCGCTGGGCTCCACAAGCTCTGGATGATCCCAACCCATTGCTGTGGGGAACCCCCACATCTTGGTTTATAGATTCCACGTGAGCCCCCTCGAGTCTCAACCCACATTTCGAAGCTCTATAGGAAAACCGCTAACAAACCTTATAAAATCAACATAAAACCAAAACGGCTCATGAAAGCTATAGACGATCTCGAGGCTGCTTTAGAGCTATATAGAGTTGGAAAGTGGGGCAAAGCGTGTTTCTACTCCCACTAAGCTGTTGAAAAGGGTTTGAAAGCCCTTCTAATCAAGAGGCTAGGAATATATAGGCGAACACATAGTGTTGAAGCTATTCTTGAAGAGATATCATCTAGGATCGGAATTCCAGAAGATCTTGCCAAGACTGCTGGCAAGCTAGATAGATACTATACACACTAATATCCCAATGCATGACTCTCCTCACCCCCCTTATAAGCACTACTCCAGAGAAGATGCTGAGGAGGCCGTCAAGATTGCCCGGAGGTGTTTGAATATGTTAAGAAGGCGATTGAGGGAGATCCTTAATAGAGATGGTATAAAGATCTCATAGACGATCTCGAAAAGCTTGTTGAGGAGCTGGTAAACCGCTATAGGCCCTTGAGAATAATCCTAGCAGGATCCCTAGCGGAGAGGAGATTTGTGAGAGGCCTCAGCAATATAGATCTACCGGTTGTTGTCAGGAATCTAGAGACTAACTTGAATAGATTCACAATATATGGTATGAGGGATGTTGATGTAGAGATAACATTTGTTACTGAGGAGGAGCTGAGGGAAGCTGTCAGATCTGGTAGGGAGTTCTATATAAGTGCCCTTGAAAGGGGGATCACTATATATTCGGAGGTGTAGCATTATGTTAATATATAGCGATAATATGTGGATCGCTTGACAGATCTCGATTTTATTGTTGTTAGTATCGATTCTTCTTCATAGTCTCTATAAGCCCCGCTGCTAGTATGGGTAGTATTATCGTTGCATCCCCATAGATCACAGCTCTTTTTGCTTGTGGCTTGACCTTACCCCAGCTAATAGCTTCTCTCGGGTGCGCCCCGCTCAGAGATCCGTCCCACTCTACAGCAGTTGTTATATATACAACATAGTCAAGACCTTCCTTAAACTGGTTCCACCATATTGTGTGGTGCTTGCTTATACCCCCGCCTATTATTAGGGCTCCACTTACCCTCGATCTGAAGATCTTCTCGGCTGCTAGATCCATATCTGCAAATAGATCTATTTTTATTCCAGAGATCTTTGATCTCGTGTATAGAGCTGTGCCAAAGGCTCCATCAACGATTCCAGGCACTATAATTGGAACCTTCCTCCTATATGCAGCACCCAATATCGAGTTAGGATCCCTAGAGAGCTTCTCACCAGCCCTCCATAGGATCTCATAGACAGGCCACTCCCTTTTAATAATTACTAGCTCATCAACAAGCCCATGGGTGAACCTCTCAACAGCAACTCCATAACCCTGAAGCTCTACATATATATTCCCTAGCCTGTGAAGCCCCTTTCTATATAGATCCTCATCATCTGCCTCAAAGAAACCCTTGTAATAACCGCCTCCAAGGGATTTGGCTATATCATGATCAACAGCACCACACGTAGTTACAACAACGTCGAAGAAGCCCTCATCTATAAGCTGTGCCAAAATCCCTCTCAGCCCGGTTGAAACGAGGTTACCTGTGAATGATAGGAACCTGAGATCCGATTTCTCCACCATCTCGACAACAATTTCATAACCTCTATAGAGATGGCCCGCCATAAAACCATGTATATCCCTATAGAGCTCAATAAGATCCCTAACGCCCATAGAAGGAGCAACCCTCCTATCAACAATCCTCTCCATAGCATAGCACCAAGCTAATCCTTTGCACAGGCTAATAGATATCTATAGACTGGCAGTTTGACCACGACTCTCAGCCTTATAGCTTCTATGGATACTCCGTGAGTGCTTCTAAACACTATAGCTATCAACCCACAGATCTAAGAAGAGGTGATGAAGAAGCTTGTGCCCATAAGCTGGGCGGTAACCCAGCAATTTAGTGGCTCTCAAAATTTAGGGCGGGTTTCATAGGTTGTGAGAAGGGTTTATGTTCTCTCAGCGTTTAGACCTCCCTGGATCAGAAGATATGTGTACTAATAAGATAAGGGTTAGCAGATCCGAAGATTACTTGAGATTACTTATTATCTATAACGTGGATGAAGTCAGTGATGTGGCTCATAATATATATGCCATTCAGATCTA
>JAVVGG010000207.1:0-2701 GCA_032249275.1 Desulfurococcales archaeon | reverse complement strand
AGACTTTCATTTCTAGGAGGATCCCATGGGCGGGATATATATCTGCTATAATAGATAAGCATGCAAACAAATAGAGAATGCGGAGCGCTGGATGACCAAGAGGACATATGTTATTAGCTGTGGCAATAGATGTGCTGAGTTGCTTGAGAGGATCTCGGAAGAGGTTCCGGGGATATTTAGTGCTAGCATAGATGGGGAGAACCTTAGGATCACATTTGATGATAGCCATGTTGGTGTGAGGGAAACTATAGAGGCTATTAAAGACATAGCTAGAACAATATCTCCGACAGCTAGGGCTGCTAGCAATATATCTAGGCTCAGCGTCAAGCAGATCCAGAGAAGAATCGGTGGACCAGTATATTTGGAACCCCTAGTAGAGGTCATCAAGCTGAAGGGTTATAAAGCAGCAGCGTCTGAGGGGTATATAGAAACCAACGCCCCGATAGAAGAGGTTATAGACATAGCAATGGCTGTTGTGAGATGTGCTGAAGAGACTCCTAAGGAGATCCTAACGCAGCAGGCTAGAAAAGCCCTTATCGCGCTCTGCGCGTATCATGACATCAGCGTGGATCATCTGATCAGGCTTCTCGAGGATCGAGGGGTCCTAGTGAGAGAGCCAAGCGGGAGGATCGGGCTTTCAAAGTCTATAGAGGATCTAAGGGATCTAGCTCTATAGAGAGCATAAAAATATCTACATACAAACCTACACAGCATTTTTATGCTGTCAGGTAAAATCCATATAACGGGTATATCTCTAGGGTGTAAGCTCATGATCTCAGAGACAATCGATAGGAGCTCTAACGAGGAAAGAGGTGTTGAGGATAAGATACTGTGGACTAGAGATCTAACCCTCAGCTTTGGAGCCTTGAAAGCGGTTGACGGAGTATCGATCGATGTGCCTAGGAGGAAGATCACATTGATAATAGGCCCCAACGGATCTGGGAAAACCTCTTTAATAAACACGATAACAGGGGTCTATAAACCCCAGAGCGGATCGATTCTATATGAGGGTAGAGATATAACAGGCCTACCTCCCCACAAGATCAATGAGATGGGTATTGTTAGAACATTTCAAATACCACAGCCATTTCTAAGGCTAACCGTTCTCGAGAACCTCCTCATATCAGATAGGGCTATTCCGAGAACATCGATCTTAGATAATATGAGGAGGAGAGCATGGGTTTCGAAGGAGGTCGAGGTTGCTGAGAAGGCTTTCAAGATCCTCAGATTCCTGAACTTGGAAAACGTTTGGGATCACTATGCATATCAGCTTAGCGGAGGCCAGTTAAAGCTTCTCGAGCTAGGCAGAGCCCTAATGAACGGGGCTAGGTTGATAATTATGGATGAGCCAGTAGCAGGGATCCTGCCAACCTTAGCACATACAATCTTCGAGTATATGAGGAAAGTCGTGTCAGAGCTAGGTGTAACCATACTGGCTATAGAGCATAGGCTAGACATAGCCCTTAGATATGTAGACCATGTATACGCTATGCATAGGGGGAAAATAATAGCTTGGGGGTCTCCGGAGGATGTTGTGAATAACCCACAGGTGATAGAGAGCTATCTAGGTGGGTGAGATGATAAAGGGTATCGGGATAAACGCTGGCTATGCGAGGCTACATATACTCCACAACATAGACTTCGAAGCCCATGAAAAGGGGATAACGGTCGTTGTTGGTCCGAACGGTTCTGGAAAATCGACTTTGCTGAAGACCTTTATGGGGCTTTCAACGCTATATAGCGGTAAGATCTATCTAGGCGGTGAGGATATAACTAGATATCCACCATATAGAAGGGCTAGGATGGGGCTGGTATATCTGCCCCAGGTTGACAACATATTTGTAAATCTAACGGTTATTGAGAATATAAGGATGGCTCTATACTCGGCTAGGGGGGATGCAGGGAGTAGGATAGAAGAGACTTTAGAGCTATTCCCAGAGCTCAAGAGCGTGGCTAAGGACAAGGCGTACCAGTTATCTGGAGGACAGAGACAGATGCTAGCACTGGCTATGGCTATGGCTAGGAGACCGAGGGTGTTGATGGTTGACGAGCCCACGGCACAGCTATCCCCCAAACTCGCCAAGGCTATTCTAGGTAAGATAGCAGAGATAAGGGATCAGATGAGGGTTCCAATAATACTTGTGGAGCAGAACGCAAGATCAGCACTGGAGATAGGGGATAAGGCCTATCTACTAGTTAGCGGTAGAATAGCCTATGAGGGTCCTGCAAAGGAGCTTCTCGGACATAAAGAGCTGGCTAAGCTATATCTAGGGCTCTAACCAAGCTATTTAATCCTCTTCATATTCCTCACAACGGTTTCAACCTTAGATCTAAAGTCAGAGTCTAAAAATTTCTCGAGATTACCTGCTACCCCTAACCCCTTCTCACTCAAAGCGATTCTTCTTACATCACTGCCATTAATAATGGAGATCAGTCCTGAAGATCTTAATATATCGAGATCCACCTCAAGATCCCGCGAATAAGGCCCCCATGGATAGTGGGCAAATCTATACTCCTTACAGCACACCCCTATCTTAGCAAGCCTGTCAACTAGCTTGTGGAGCTCCTTCACCTCTATAGTATCTCCTAAAAGCCTGAGTATATATAGAATTTTAATCGCCTCGGGCATGTTCCTCAAAAACTGCCCCATACCACTCACCATATTCTATGCTATATTTAAATAAGGTTATTAACGCTAACC
>JAVVGG010000206.1:0-2704 GCA_032249275.1 Desulfurococcales archaeon | reverse complement strand
GTAGAAGGTAGAAGGAGGGGCGAGTATATGGGAATTCTCCTCTGGAACTATTTCCCGAGTTTTTCCCACGTTGGGGACGGGGGTATCCCTTATAAAATCCATAGGTGTATGGTTTTATCGGAGGTGATGGTGATCCATGAGGTATATGGGATATGGAGCGTTTGGGATTCTACTCCTCTTGATCTTGTCGATCGGTCAAATGATTCCAGGAGCTTTGATCAGGATTGAAGCTGAGGTTCAGGCAGGACTATATAAGTGCCCAGGTGGGTTTGTGGATGCAACTATTCTGCTGAGGGATTCCCTTTCAAAGCTATATAAGATTGCTAATGCTAGTAATATATCTCTGCCCCAATCGATCATAGCTAGGGTCTCTGAAGCATCTAATCTGAGCTATGATAAGGTCGCCTCAATGTCCGCTGAGGATTGCAAGGCTTTATACAGCGATTTACTTGTAACCCTAAAGAATCTAACATCTTATATGGGTATATATCTAGAGCCCCAGGCTAAGGGGGCTTATGAGAGGGCTACTCTGAGGGCTGCTGAGAAGCTCCTTGAGAGGGCTAGGAGCTTGAACGCTAGTGATATAGCTATGGATATCAGCGATAAGATTAGTAAGGGTAATATATCTCCAAAGGATCTAGATGATCTTGATAGGAAGCTAGAGGCGAAGGCAATAGCTCTCAAGATCCACGATATTAGGGCTATCGTGTTGAAGATATCAGAGGAAAAGATCTTCAAGCCAAATATATCTCAGAGGGATCTCGAAGCCGTTTCAAAGGCTGAGGAGGTTCTTAAAAGGGCTAGAGAGCTGTTGACAGCTGTTAATGCTAGTAGAGAGGCTGTGGTGGCAATAGATCAGGCTATAGATAACGTGTCCAAAGTGAAATCCATATTGGAGAGGGCGAGATCGATGCCTGAGGCTGAGAGGGTAAGGGCTATAGCTGATAGGCTTGAGAATCAGATCAAGGATCTAATATCGAGGCTTAGAAACATCTCTACAGATAATGCGTCTGTACAGGAGATTCTAGGGCTATTAACCAATGCATCTAAAATAGTCTCAGAAGCTAGAGCCATGATCCAAGCTGGGAACCTCAGCGAAGCGCTAAGAATGCTTGAAGAAGCATACAAGCTATATAAAATAGCTGAGGATAGAGCTGAAGATATACTAAAGAAAATCCCAAGAGCTGAGGAGGATATTACGCAGAGGTATAAAGAGGTTCTTGAAAGGCTCTCAGAACTCTCGAGGAAGTTCGAAGATGTAAAGCTTAAGGCATCAAATATCTCAGATCCAGCGGTTAGAGAGCTTATATCGAAGATACAGACATCGCTGAGGGAGGCATCCAACATATCCTCGAACATATCACAGCTAATCAACGCAGGAAAAGCTGAGGAAGTTAAGGCTATGGTTAACATGCTAATAGCAAGGATAAGCAATATAGAGGCTCTCATAAAGGCCCTTGAAGAGCTTCTTGAGAAGCTCTATGAGAGCAAAGGAGATATTGCGAAGAAGCTAGGTGAAATCATAAACGAGACTAACGAGCTGTGGAATAGATTCCAAGCTCTCAAGGCAAACGCGAGCAACATCTCCAACCAAAGTGTGAGAGCATTGATAGATATGATCCAGAGATCCTTTGAGGAACTAAACCATACAATAGCGAATACATCGAAAGCCATAGAGACTGGAAACATCAGGGAGACCAGCGCTAACATCGAAAAGTGCAGAGCGTTGATAGATAGTATAAAGAAGATGCTCGATAGATTAGAAGAGCTTTTGAAGGAGCTTTCTAGAGGTAGAAGATGAGCATTATAAGCGAGGTTGTGGATATGCTAATGAAGATGTAGAGCATAGGTGCTTCAAAATGGTGCAGAATTCCAGCTACAGGGGTAGGGGGCTATATAGAGTATTATATAGAATCTCTATGATAGTGTTTCTACTAGCAATCCTATCTAGCCTATCAATTCTATATTCTCAGGAGACCTCCAGGGTTCTGGTGGTAGTTGGGGGTGACGGTGTTGTCGAGGTAGCTATAACTCTATATCCAAGCCAGTCTGGTGAGGAGATCATATATATAGATCTTCCGGTTAAACCCATACCAGGATCCATAGTTGTCTCGCCAATAGATGTGGTTCCACAGCTTCTATCCAACGACACTCTCGCCCTTCTAAAGCCTGCGGGCGTGCAGAGGATCGATATATCATATGTTGCATCTATAAGCATATCTGGGGGCGTTCTAAGCACCCTTATAAAATACCCCCAGTGGGCTGGGAATCTAACTGTTAGGATCCATAGGAATGTCATCCCAATAACAATACCAGATAACATCTCGAGTATAAGAACATTCGGCGACTACGTGATCATAGAGATGGCTAGAAACACAATGTGGAACCTACAATACGTGCTAGCCCCGCAGCAGATCACCTCACCTCCAACACCCCCCACTCAGCAGCAAGCGGTACAACCCCAGCAGCAGAACCCACAGATATGGGCTTTACTACCACTCGCATCAGGAGTAGCTGTAGCGGGGGTTGCCGGGGCTGCAGCATATTTTATAATAACTAGGAGAAGAATGGGGGATGTTTTGGAGTATCTAGATAACATAGATAAAGAGATCCTCGGTGTAATCGAAAAAATGGGAGAAGCAACAGCGAGGGATATAATGGATGCAACAAGACTCCCAAAAACAACACTATATAGAAGGCTCAA
>JAVVGG010000205.1:0-2789 GCA_032249275.1 Desulfurococcales archaeon | reverse complement strand
TTTGTGAACAGGGGTGAAACTATTATTATATTCAATAGCGGAAATGCTTTGAAATATTTCGAGGTGCTATTGGATCTTACAAAACTGCTAACCCTTATCAACCCTTGAGAGAAGCTCCTCCACATATTTCCACACACTCCTCACAACTTCTTCCTTAGGCTTCATAGCATCTACCATGGCTAGCTCTCCTCTCCTAACCATCTCTATGTAGATCTCTCTGGCCCTTCTAAGGATCTCCGGCTTCTCATAGAAAACCCACTTCCTAGCCCTAGATCTTCTGAGCCCCTCCTCGGGCTCTACATCTAGGTATATAGCTAGATCTGGTTTTATGAAGACGCTATTAAGGATCCTGAGCCACTCTAGATCAAGACCCATAGCCCCTTGATAGGCTATAGTGCTGTAGAAATACCTATCCATAACAACCACATAGCCCTTCTCGAGATGGGGTATCACGGTTGTCTCAACATGATAAGCCCTATCACAGGTCATTGCAAGGGCGTCTATGAGGGGGCTTAGAGAGAGTTCTGACTTAACCTTGGAGAGGGCCTGGGCAAATGGGCTGTCAAATGGTTCGTAGGTGTAGAGAGCTCTGTAGCCTTTTCTAGATAACATATCAACGATCTCGAGGGCAACCGTTGTTTTCCCAGCACCGTCAAGCCCTTCTAACACTATTAATAGGCCCTTCAAACACCTCTCCGAGGTAATTGATTAGTGTGAAGATACTATATATCTATTGAGGGATAAGCTACCGCTTCCCATAGCTAGGCTGGAGCTATTATTGCTCCTTTCTTGAGGTCTACGATCTTGGCTATAGATCCCGACGCACCATATATATTATATCCAAGGCTCTCTAGATATCTTCTATAGTATGTTAGATCTAGGAAGCCCTCTTTCAATAGCGTTTCATGCCCCACATCTGTGTTCTCATAGTATGTGAGATAGTATATATAGGTTATGCCTCCCTCTAAAAGGATCTCCCTTTTCTCGACAACAGCCTTGGAAATCATGTTTATTAGATCTAGTATCTCATAGTTAACCCCTTTAGCGTTAACCAATATAGATCCCTTAGATGTTTCGAGCTGGAATCTAAGGTACCTCGTATATCTCTCTAGATGTATCTCCATCTCATCACTAGCCTCTCTAAACTCGCAATCTATCTTCCTCGAGCAGATCTTCTCTGAAACATGTCTAACAGCCCTTAAATATGCTATGTACTTCCCATATAGGCTCCAGCAATATCTATTAGCGTGTTCAGCAACATCAGAGGGTGTTGCATCTACAATTTGATCTCCATAGCAGGTGGGGCACTTAGCGAGCGAGCTATCATCTGGATATGCAAACACATTCCCACATCTCAGACACTTTACAGGCTTCATTGCCCTTGATGAGGATATTATATAGCCTTTACACCTATCTAAGGTGCGTTCATAGTATAGAAGCCTATCACCTATTTTCTCAATGATTTTCTTCATACCGGATCACCTATTTCTTACAAATCTTAGTTTAGAAAAGCTATATTTTTTGCTATTAATGCTATGTTTTTCTAACGAGAGGTCTTTAAACATTATATATCCCTGGGCATCTATGATGTGTTCTTACGGATAATAGGCTGCTCTGGATCGATATGTTGGGGGCTTTGATGGACGCTGCTGCAGAGCTAAATAGATCCCAAATATGCCCTGAAGATCTAGTTAGAACATGTGAATCCATAGTAACTACTGTAGAAAAGCTAGGGTTCAAAATACTTTTAGATCCATTGAAAAGGTCTCAAGAGATCGGTAGAGGTTTTTCCTCAAGAGTCTTCCTAGTCTCTAGACCCGACGGTTCTAAAGCCGCTCTCAAGATTAGAAGAGCTAGATCTAAGAGGGATAGCCTAGCTCTAGAGGGCTATATCCTCGAGCTTCTCATGGGAAGCTATATAGCTCCCAGGGTCTTCAGCTATGGTGATGACTACATATTGATGGAATATATCTCTGGAATTAGCGTTGGCAGAGCTTTCGAACTATTTAAAAGGGGGGCTATAGATGATCCCTATCTAAGGTCGGCGATCTCAAGCACCTTAAAGGCTCTACATATATTAGATTCCCTCGGCATAGATCACCTGGAAATAGGAGATCCGAGGGAGCACATTATATTTCACCATGGCATCCCATATGCCGTGAAAATAATAGACTTTGAATCAGCTACTCTGAAGCCATATCCAAGCAACTTGCCAAGGTTTATCGGAGGGTTTATTCTGAGAAAGGCCAGCTGGATCTTTGGGGTTGATATTGAAGAGATTCTGGAGATGATGAGAATCTATAAGAAGGATCATATGATGAGAGGCTATATAGTGAATAGGCTAGTAGAAGCGATATCTATTAAGAAGCCCTTCTAAGGATCTTCCTCGCCTCCCCCCTCCTAAGAATAATCACATCATTAACCCCTGGGACACCTAGCTCTCTCCCACATCTAGGGCATTTACTGGAAACCCTACCCCTAAGCTCTTGAGGAGTTGGAAGCCCAAAGCTATCCTGCCCAACTCTAGAGAATTGATATATAATTGTATCACAGCCTCTGCATACATACATAATAACCAAAACAACCACCAAATAGAAAATCTATGGGATATCCATAATACCCCTAGCCCTCATAATACATCACTAAGTGATATTAAGAGTAATACAATACCATATAAGAAACTATATATGGTACTTTTCAACATCCCTATGATGTACACTTTATGGCTTTATCAGTATTATAAAGTTAAAGCATATAAGGCTATGAGAGGTTTATGGATAAGGCTTTGA
>JAVVGG010000204.1:0-2800 GCA_032249275.1 Desulfurococcales archaeon | reverse complement strand
GCAAGGCTGAGCAACGGATTAACCATGGATAGAGATGTTATAGGAGCTATAAACATCGGCTTGAAATATCTATCCACAGATGGGAGGGGCGTGGCGTTCCCCTCTACAGAGCCCCATGCCGCTGGGCTCGACAGCCACCTATGAACCCATAGGGGTATCCAAAACCTGTGGATCAAGAAGCAAAGCAACCCAAAACAAAAGAATACCAGTGACAATCAATAACCATTGGGGGACAAGCGGAAACGCTATTGGCATAGCTATATATTTTCTAGAGCCTCTATATCCTCCCTAGCCAGCCTCCAACCCATGGCACCTCTGAACTCCTCTATCCTCTCAACCCTCTCTGACTTCGGTATAGCGGCTACCATGGGTCTCGAGATCAGGTAGTTGAGGGCTACCTGCACAGGTGTTTTGCTATATTTAGATGCTATCCTAACCACAACATTGTTTCTCGCAACCCCTCCCCACTCTAGAGGGGTATATGCTTGTATCAATACGCCGTTCTTTATAGATATATCTAGGAGATCCCTTTCAACCTGTTTATCTAGAACGCTGTATTTAACCTGGTTAGCCACTATCTCGTGCTTCTTAACAGCGTTGAGGGCTCTTGAAATACTCTCTGGGCCGAAGTTGCTTACACCCATATACCTCGCCATCCCATTCTCAACTGTTGCCTCTAGATATTGGATCTGCTTCTCAATAGGTGTCCCAGGTCTGGGCCAGTGGATAAGCACTAGATCCACATAGGATGTGTCAAGCCTTCTAAGACTGGACTCGAGGGCTTTGAGCACCTTAGAATGATCCGAAAACCTGTCTGGAAGTATCTTTGTTATCACAAATATATTCTCCCTCCCAACAGCCCTTATAACCCTTCCCACAAGCCTTTCAGCCTCTCCATTGGCATACATCTCTGCAGTATCTATCATATTCATCCCAAGCTCAACAGCCCTTATAAGGGCTGCCTCAGCCCTTGAATAGTCGTTTATCCTCCAAGTCCCCACCCCTATAGCCGGAACCGTCTCTCCAGTTCTTCCCAGAGGCTTCCGATCGCTATAATCTATGGAGAACCTCATCGGCCCCCACAGATCATAATACTCACAAGATATATATTTTACAACTGAAAGTCTCGCCCCTTTAGGGTGGGGAGGAGGTCAGAGCCTAGAAAGATCGCGGGCGATTCTCAAGCTCCTTCCTAATCCTTCTAAACATTGGTGGGATGAGGGCGGATATAGATGCTATGATCATCGATGAGGCTTTAGCCCCTAGGAGGGAGGATATAAGCCCTATTGCTATCGGAAATATAGCACCCCCTAGATCTCCTATGAGCTGCCATATAGCTAAGAATATAGCTCCTCTACTAATCTCCATTCTAGACCCTATATCGGCTCCAACTGTTATCAATACCCCCGAACCGAATCCGTTTCCAAGACCTATCACCAGGGATGCTAGGAGGAACATATACTCGATGCTTGAGAATGCTAAAAGGGTGAAGCCTAGAGCCATTATTGAGAACCTTATCGCAACAGCAGCCCCCCTCCCCCTTCTATCCATTAGAACCCCGGCTGGATATGAACCTATAACATCTAATGCTTCTGAGATGCTTGATGCAAGGCTCACATCGCTATCGCTTAGAGAGAGGCGCTTTCCGATCAATGCTAGAAGTATGTTCCTACTAGATCTCACGCCCTGGATAGCTATATTCGCTATCGATGCGGTTACGAGGAATAGGATCCCGGGCTCCTCACCCTCCCTCCCGCTATTTTTAACATCTATTCTAGAGGGCTCTTTATTGTTAACCGCATTTGGGTAGTATTCCTTAGAAGAAAGTATATTTGGTATAATGGCTATGGAGGCTAGAATGGAGCATGCTATGAAGACCAGTTGATATCCATAGCCAACGATCATAGAGACTATAGCTGGCCCGATGAAGCTTCCAAGTCTCTCGCTCATCCCTATGAAGGAAGATGCCCTCCCCCTATAGTTGTAGGGGATATAATATGTTATAACATATCTCCTCGAGAGAAGCCACATGCTCCTACCAGCACCAAAGGATGCGGCGAAGAGGATCACAGCCCATGGGTTTGACAGCAATGCCATGCCAAGGGACGAGAGTGCCACCACAAGTAGGGAGATCCTCATCAAGCGCTTCTCACCCATAGCCCTTAGGAGATACCCGCCTGGCATATCCATAACCATGTTGCCTATAGAGACTGCAGCAGCTCCTAAACCAACATATAACGGATCTAGGTTGCTTGCTATTAGAAATAGGGGGAGGGATATGGAGAGCATACCCCTAGCTATGGCAGCTATAATCGATGGGAGATATATATCGACGAAGAGCCATGCCCAGACGGAGGCGCCCCCACCCCTAGCCGTTAGATACACCATATATTTAAACCCTATATAGAGATATAAGCTTGGTATCTCAATATATCTTGAGGGCTCTCCTTCTTATGTTTAGCTTTCCAATGACGTCTTTATTAGCTTAGAATCCGTGTCCAGACATCTTAAGCCTTCTATATCCGATCTCGATCATCTTTGAATCGCATAGCTGGCATTCAGAGACTGTATTAACCTCCTTTAGATCTTCTCTAGCGACTGCGTATCCAATCCTTATTGTGAACTTAATGATCTTCAGTAATGCCTTCCTAGCCCAATCCTCCAGAACGTTGCTAGCCTTCCTATGATAAGATCCAACACTATTTAATATAACGCTATCCCCTTTTAGATCGACTCTCTATTTTTAGTCCTATCGACTATCCTAACGGCATTCTCAAGGGTTGGGTGGAACAAAATCCTT
>JAVVGG010000203.1:0-2846 GCA_032249275.1 Desulfurococcales archaeon | reverse complement strand
TAGGTGGGAGATCGAACCATTCTTTGAGCTCTCTATATAGAGCGTTGTGAACCTCTCCGATTTTCTTTAGATCCAGTCTCAGGATCTTATTTATTGCATAGTTCAGGGCTGTGTTGTATCTCCTGAGGAGCTCTATGCCAGCAGGCTCGGGACTAACCCTCAAAGCTATTGAAAGGGTTAGCACCCCCCTCACCGCCAGAGGCCATAGAGCCCCTCCAAAAACAAATACCTGGAAGCTAATAAAACCATCCCCGCCCTGAAGGGCGAGGCTTTCAGGTTGTAACAATTCACACCAGACGGAGGAGCCAGGAATCTCTGTACATCTCTTTTTATTGATAGATTATGCTTATAACAATTAAAACCCCCTACTCTTTGGGGGTCTTCATGCTGAGACACCCATTCCCAGTAGCTATTGTGGTTGGGATCCCTGGTGTTGGGAAGACAACCCTGATAGATCTCTCGACTAAGATACTTAGAGAAAAGGGTTACAAGACAGTGGTGCTCAACTATGGCGACTACATGCTCAAGAGACTCGTCTCGATAGGGGCTGTAAGGGATAGGGATGAGATTAGAAGGCTGCCGATAAGGATCCAGGTTGAGAACCAGGCTGAGGCTGCGAGGATGATGATAAAGTGTGCTTCAGAAGAGCTCCTGGGATCCAAAGGGGTTTTAATAGTAGATACACACCTCCTAATAAGAACCCCAACGGGGTATTGGCCGGGAATACCGCTCCATGTTGCTCAAGAGCTGAAGCCAGACACAATAATAGTTATAGAGGCATCACCTGAGGAGATTCTCTCCAGGCAGGCCAGGGATCCTAGTAGGAGGAGGGGTGACTATGCAGACCCAAAGATCATAGAGGAGATGGCTAGAATGAATAGGATGGAAGCTCTGGTAGTGGCGTCATTCACAGGGGCGACAGTCAACATAATATACAATAAAGAGGGGGAAGCGGAGAGCGCTGCGAGGGAGATAGCAAGGCTATTAGAAAGCCTAATAGTAACATATATGTAGCAAGTCCACAGTCTCTACCATGCTCTATAAAAGAACAATTAAATAGCACATGTTTCTTGTTACCAATACTGAGGGCTATAGGATCTTCTAATAGCTTCAGGCGGATCATCAATGAATCTCCATAAACCACTTCTAGGACTTATTAATACTATGCCAAGCTCCTCTATGAGAGCATCACTCATAAGAATCTCTTTCTCAACTGGCGATAATACAAGGTCGGCTTCAACATCTCTCGATATCCTGTCATGCTCTATAACGGTTACCTTGCACGCACCATGATATATATACATTACTATAGGGCCTCCAGCTGTATCGTATTCTGAAATATCTGGCTTTCCAAGATCTTCGAGGTTAATATTGTTTCTAACTAGGAATGCATATGGCACTAACAGTTGGGGTCTCTCTGTCTCAAAGCCACTGTTAGCCAGTGCATGTGCCTCAACACTTCTATCCTTGATGAGTATCCTTACTCTAACCCTAACACCCATCTAACTTATCACCAGGTCTACCTCTTTGTCTAATATACCCGATCCTCGGTCTTCTCTTAGCTACTATATGGCCAACCCTATATCTCCTAGGTTTATTAACATCTACCATTATCCCCCCAGCTCTTACTCACTTCTAGGAGGATTCCGGCTGGAACACATCTCTCCAAAGTGGGTATGTGTTTCGGGATTTATAAAAAACAAATAAATATCTGTTTATCTAGGAATGTGGAAGCTGGATTAAAGGGCCCAATATAGGGAAGAAGCATTAAAGAGAATATGTTTGTTGATGTGCTCCGACTCTTTTCGCCTATATAGTGTAATAATGAATAAATAGATGCGTATAAACACATATGAGGATCTGACTCTTTGAGGGGGCTGAAATAAGTTATGAGGTAGCCCCTAACTTCCATCTGGCTGATAGCTTGTCTGGATCTATTATGCATGCTGGGTCATCGCCCCAGAAGTCTCCTGTGAGTACTAATGCTCTCCCTCTGCTCCCACCGCCGCATATTTGTTTGAAGGGGCATTTTGAGCATCTGGGTCCTCTTAGGTGTCTATATATTTCTAGGAATGTTTTGAGGGTTGGATTGCCATGTGTTAATATTTCTTTCAGCGTGTGTATTCTGAGATCGCCTATGTCGATCCGGTCGATGAACTGACATGGCTTCACCTTTCCATCTGGGTATATGCTGATCGCCTTTCTACCACAGTCTCCCTGTGAGCTTATCATGTTTAGAAGGGATAGGAATTCCTCTCTAGATCTTGAGATCTTATCTGCAACATATATCCCCATGAAGTTCCCCCTAACAAGGACTATCTCTGGATCCCCGTTATATTCTGTGGAGAGCTCTATCAGCCTATCTAGGAAGCTCCTCAGCTGATCTCCTGTTGGCATTATGTTAGCAGCAGATCTTCCCCTCCCTGTGAGGTCTAGGAGGTAGTATGCGATCCTCTTAACCCCTATATCCCTGGCTAGACTCACTAGATACGGTGCTTCCAATATGTTAAGCTTAGTGATAGTCATTCTAAGCCCTACATCGAGCCCAGCTTCTATGGAATTTCTAATACCATCCATAGCCCTTTTAAAGGCATCGCTGGAGCCTCTAAACATATTGTGAATCGCTGGCATAGGGCTGTCAAGTGAGATCCCAACATAGCTTATCCCCAGCCTCGCAAGCCTCTCAGCAGATTCCCTGGTTATGAGGGTTCCATTGGTGCTCAGAGCTACCCTCAAACCACCATCTCCCAATCTCCCAGCTATATCCCAGAAGTCCTTCCTAACCATGGCTCCGCTTGTCCCTCGATGGTTATTGATTGTCATTGATATTAATTTGTTTTGGATTG
>JAVVGG010000202.1:0-2849 GCA_032249275.1 Desulfurococcales archaeon | reverse complement strand
AGGATCTCAAGAAGGATCTGAGGACAGCTGTAGAAGAGCTCTCAAAGCTTAGAGAGAAGGGGGAGAAGGGTGAAACAGGTTCTAGAAGAATTAAAACCCTAATAGACTATATAGCCAGAAGGGATCAAAGAGAGGAGCATTGATCCCCCAACAGATATGACTAAATATGCATCTATATATCTACTTCTCTCTATTCTTTCAAGTAGATGTAGATAACCGTCGAATCTATAATGATTCATCTGCTAACCAAGAAGACGCATATATGAAGAAACCATAAACCTGGAGACTCTATATAATGGGATCGCGATCCTGCAGCTCTAGATCTCGAGCCCTGTCTCTTAATTCCATGAGGTATTGCCCCTCAAAAGCGAGATTTTAGAATCCAAATCAATATCTATAGAGGTTGACAAGGATTCTGGTTTCATAGCTGTTTTGTTTTCCTGCTCGCTCCATCACCCCCTATCCGGCTCCTAGACCCGCCCTTCGGGAGCCTATCTCCCGCTTGTCCCCTGGTGGTTATTAAGTATCGCTGGCATTCTTTTGTTTTGGGTTGCTGTGCTTCCTGATCCACAGGGTTTTTGATACCCCTGTGGTTTCATTGGTGGCTGTTGAGCCCAGCGGAAAGGGGCTCCCATCTAGGGCTAGGATTGAAACCCCGAAGCCCTTCTAGGCATAGCCCCCATTCGGGCTTTGAGGCCCCTTAGATAAATATTTAATAATGCCACTACCTCTCTATGCCACCTCTCGCCTCCCTTGCTGCAGATCCCTTTTCTATTCTCTCCATATTCTATTATAGCCTTATGTATTGGGCAGATCTTCGAGGTGTTCCTAGGATCAACTATAAGTACTGGTACTCCGTATCTATTACTGCGCTCAACTCTCCCTTCAATGCACTCCGATATATCCTGTACCTTAGCTGCTTATTCCTATATCTAGCGATCATGATCCCTATATCTTCTCCCGTGATTCTCTCAATAACTATTACTCCTCTCATCCTTAGTGCATCTCTCACTATCATGTTTGCTGTTTTCATCCTATAGTCCCTCTTCTTCTCCCTCTCCCTAAGCTTTTTCATAGCCTTTCTAGCCTCTCTGCCATCGGATCCATTTCTCCTCTGAATGTTTTTCTTCCTATAGCTATAGCCTAGTGTCGCCTGATGATCTACTATAGAATTGAAAATAGAGTTAAAATATAATGAAAGATAACGTTCTCCATCTATTTTTTAAGGTCTCTGAGTATTATTAGTTAGGTGTAGCTATTTATGGGTTTCAGGAGTTATTTGATATATTTAGAGATTGATCATGGTGGATGTTGGACAGAGCTGACTAGGACTAGAGATATATATGGTAGAAATCTTAGAAAGGATCTTGATTATACACCATCTACCTATATGGCTACCTCAATCTTTATCGGAGAGGATATTGGTAGGTTTATAAATGATTTTAGATCCTATAGGAGGATTATGAGGATCAGGGTTAACAGCTATTCCAGAGACTATGCGATCCTCGAGTATGAGGTTATTAAGAAGGACACTATAGCAGATATACTTGGGAAGAACCCTAATATAATAGTCCTCGGCTTCGATATCCTGGATGGTACTGAAAGGTGGAGGCTTCTGATGACAAGATCTAATAAGGATGCTCTTGAATCTATTAGGGAGGAGATCGAGAAAAAGGGCAATATACTTAGGCTCCAGATCATGGAACCCGAGCTAGAGAAAATAGTTGAGCAGTACCCAATGCTATCTAGATACGAGGAAGAAGCCCTTGCACTTGCATTCACAATGGGATACCTCGATTATCCCAGAAGAGCCAGGGCAAGGGATATAGCCAGGGTTCTCGGGATATCCCCCGCAACATTTCTCTACCATCTTAGAAGAGCTGAGAAGAAGATCATTGCGAACTATCTGGGTAAGAGCTATCTAGAGCATCAACATAGGTTAAGACCTTTCGACAAGGGTAATGAGAGCTAGATCCCTGGATCTTCTAAGCATAGTATTCTAATTCTAATTAATTCTAGAAAGTATAGAACCCAATCTCCTTTAAAGTTCTATAGCAGATCACGAAGAATCCTGTTTATCCTCAGCAACTTCACATAGATCGTGGTTCCAAGATATATTTAACTTCTGTGATGCCCCTCGATCGCTAGACAACCTATGATCTGCTATATAATTAAAAGAGTTTCATGCAATTCGTACATAGATACCTCGCATGAAAGCAATGCTCAGAAGAGCCCTGGAACTCTGGATCCTTCTAGATCATCCCGGCGCCATGGACTTCCCACCCTGAGTCTCGGGGCTCCAAAGGTCATAGCTACTCGAGGATATCCACATATCCAGCGCATAGGAGCGTCGCCTCACTATCAAAATAACTAGGAATTAAAGGCTCAAAGGCTAGGCCCAACATCTCCTTCTTATATACACATCGAGCGCATATAAGCAGCCAGGAATATTTGAATTATCTCTGACCTCCTCCCCGCCCTTTTACCGGCGGTTCACCGGTTCCCCCCATCTATTTGGGTTTACATCTGTCATTTGGGGGGCGGTGGGGTGGTCAGAGATCCCCCAGATATTCTCAGGATCTTCAAAGCTTTCTTCCTTATGTTTAGCTTTCCGGCAACGTCTCTATCTGCTTCGAAGTTGCATTGTGGGCATCTAAGCCTTCTATAGCTTGTCTCCTCTAGCTTTGAATCGCATTTTGGGCATTCCGAGGATGTCCCCCTAGGATCTACTATTGCTAGTGGTGATCCGCGCTTCATAGCCTGCCAGTCTATCCATCTCCCAAGCCTTGAATACCCCATTATTATGAGCTTTGTCCTGTGATCCTTGTTCTTTATCTTTCTCAGAGAAT
>JAVVGG010000201.1:0-2859 GCA_032249275.1 Desulfurococcales archaeon | reverse complement strand
TAGATAGCCCTTTAGGGTGGAGATGGAGATCTATAAGCCCTATATCCTCTGGCATTCTCGATGATGATGGCGAAAAGCGTGAGCCTCGGAGATCAATCTCTAGCGATACTCAATAGAGATAAGATACACAGGATTAAACCTATGCCTCAGAGGCGATGATAATAGCTATAACCCCGAGTCCCCGAGAGGGGATAGAGATAAACACGCCTAAGGCCAGGCGCAGGCTAAACCCTTTAAAAGGGGATGTAGCCCAAACCCCCAACCCTGGGGACGGGGAACCCCACCCCTTAGGGAGGGGAAGAGGTCAGAGATCTCCATTCCTATTATTCCTGTTCTAAGTGCTGCCTCCTCTCACACTAGAAAGGTGAGACTTTTTAACTAAAACTGCTTCTCATCAGCTAAAAGGTGGATTTTTTGATTTCTTCCTTGCACTGAAATGTGAGACTTTCGGTTGTAAAAGCACTGAAATACCTTGGAAAACCTAAAAGTCCCTATACAAGACAATAATAAGGAGCCGCGGTAGTATAGCCCGGACATGCTCTGCGCCGAAAGTATGCGGGCCTTTCGAGCCCGTGACCCGGGTTCAAATCCCGGCCGCGGCACCAAGATCTTCACTCCTAAAGATCCTCATTTATAAATAAAAGATCCCCGGGATCTATATCCGTTTCATTTGGATCGATCTGTTGATCCTCGTGTCCTTCTGATCCCTCGTTCAGATCGGAAGAATTTCTGTGTGAATATATGTATAAATATCCCTATGAAGATATCCCCATGATGTGGCTCGATAACATAGATATCAAATGAGGATCATCTCAGCGAAGCAGATCAGCACTACCCGGGATACCTTGAAAAGCTGTGGAGAGAGCTTAGGATAGATCGCAGGTAACACCGTTTCTCAGCAGATGGTGGTTCTCCACCATCTGCTTCTCAACGGTCTCCCCGAGCCCCCTCACCGCAGAGGCTCCCCACCAGTCGCCTGGTGGCTCATCACCCTAGGGTCTTGGAAGCTCGGGGGCATCAATTATATATCTCTGGGGTTTATAAGCATCAGCATATCTCATTGCGCTAAGAGGTCTCAGAAACCAATGAACATGAGTGCTACAAATGATTATGAAGGCCGTAACACCCCCAAGAAGCCTCTCCACTCGTAGAAAACTAGCCATATATTTATAGAAATCCTTGGGGAAACTCTATAGGGTGCCCTGATGCCACCGCTATAAAAAACAAAGATTAACAACAGGGCAAGCCTCGCTCTTTGGGGCGGGGTATTTTTTATGGGGTTTTCACCGTGTTATTTAGTGGGGGTCGGGTCTCGGTGGGCAGAGGTATTAGTAGAGTGTCCGGCGGGGGGATCTCTGAGGCGTGCCCGCCGGAGACCCCGACCCCCTAGAAGCATTTAGAGAGCTAATAGAGAAGAGGAGGAAGAGGAGCAATAAGAGAATAGTTAGGTTGAGGCTATTCCCGAATAGATATGAGGAAGAAACGTTATTCGATATTGGCTTGGCATGTACTAGGCTGTGGAACGAGCTTAACTATGAGAAGAGGCATGCATTCTTCAATGGAGAGCTATCGCCTGGGAAGAGGGATGAGATCAACAAGAAATACTATCACAGATATAAAGAGGTTCTCGGTGTTAATGCTGGCCAGGTTGTTAATAAGAATGACTAGGCTTGGAACGCTTTCTTCGAGCTCCTAAAGCATAAGAAACAAGAAAAAGGTAGGCTACCTCCGCATATCAAGAAAGTCTCTCCACCAGGTTATTGGAAGGATTAGGAATACAGGGGAGAAGAGTATACATATACTGATTAGAAATGATAGTTATCGTGTTGAGCCTATTAGCGAGAATGAGGGATACATAGTTCTTGAAGACTTTGATCTGAGGATAAGATATGTTGGTAGGATTAGGTGGGAGGGTAGGCAGGGTAGGCTTGAAATAATATATGTTAATGGCAGGTGGTTTGCTCTTGTACCAATAGAGGTTGGTGTTGAGCCACCTAAATCAAATAAGAGGGGCTATGTAAAGCCCAACTACAAGGATAAAAAGAGTAGGATCGTTAATCCTAGATCTATCAGGCAGAAGGATCCCATAGTGGATAGAGAGGCTTTCATTGATATGGGGTTTAACAACTTGTTTGCTGTTACAATTTCGGACGGATCAGCAATGCTTATCAAAGGAGGAACGATCAAATCCGAATACTATTGGTGGAAGAGGGAGATAGCTAAATATCAATCTATAAGGGATGTGCTGAGGAGGCTTGGGGTATCAACATGGATATACTATCATGAGAAATACCTAGATGCTATGTATAAAAGGGATGAGAGACTTAGGCATCTATATATAACAGCAATTAGATTCCTAGCTGATGATCTGTATAGAAGAGGTGTTAGAAAGCTATACATAGGATATCCAATAATGCTCTCACAGGATAATGGGAACGAGTATAACACTAACATATGGTGGTATAGGAAGATAGTTCTTTGGATTGTGGATATATTCATGGAGTATGGCATAGAGGTTGAGATATTCCCAGAGGACTATACAAGCGGGGAGTGCTCAATATGTGGAAACAAACATAAAAACGGAAGGAAACATAGAGGATTATATGAATGCAAAAAGACAGGGAAGAAGATAAACGCAGATATAAATGCAACACTAAACATAGCGAGAAGGCTGGGATACAGGGTAAGAGTATCGAGGAAGATCGAGAGCTACTTGGTAACTCATAGTGGTGTTAAGCCATTAATCCCTCTCCAGGGGGCTAACACCCGAGACCCCAGCATAGAAACCCCGCCCCTTAAGGGCGGGGGAGGGGTCATATCAAACTTAATGAAACCTGAACCTCTGGTTAAATATATTAA
>JAVVGG010000200.1:0-2873 GCA_032249275.1 Desulfurococcales archaeon | reverse complement strand
GCTTCTCCTTAGATACAGAGTTGATCCTTGAAATTCTTTCTCCATCGCCTAGAACCCAGTATTCCCCATCTTCTCTTCTCTCGAGCTTCCATATCCCTGTTGTATGTTTCACCAGCTCTATAGCCTCTTTCATAGCCTCTAACACCTCTTTCCTACTCACACCCTGTATAGATACGATCATCGCTGGATCTCCAGGCTTTAGAAGACCCTCTACATGGTATATCCTAACATATTTCACTCCATATCGCCTTCTAATCTCCTGGGAAATCTCTTCAAATCTCCTCGATGTGTATTCCCTGTGCACCTCATAGTATAGGCTATCAACCTTCACACCATCAACAGGGCTTTTAACGATCCCTACATATATTAGCAAGGCCCCCAACCCCTCCTCCCCGGAGTGTTTCTTGGCATCCTCCATGATCTCCTGGAGGCTCGGCAGTTCATCCCTAGACACGATCTTCAGCTCATCACATCCCCCAGAGGCTGGTGGCAGAAGATCTACAACATCTCCATCCCTAAGCTTCTGATCCTGCGGCGCATATAGGCCATTAACAAGTGTGATTATAGATGAGAGCCTCTTCTCCATAAAATCCTCTAAAGCCTTGCTCTTCCTACCAAGGATCTCCAGGAGATCCTTAATCGTAGATCCCTCAGGAACTTCGATCGTGTCTTTATCAACTCCATATAGATCCCTTAACACTGCATAGAGCCTTATACTCACCTTCAGCATATTCCACCATATATTTATAAGCAGTAGAAATATATAGAGCTAGTTTGAAAGTATAATCCTCGGAGTTGGAAGAGCTTCTACATATCCATCGGGGCAGAAGATTAAATAACGAGGTCTTCCATAGCGGAAGTTTGTTGGTTTGTGGTTGCTATTTTAGGATTTCTTCATATTCTATACCTCTAAAATCTATCGAGGATATGAATGCTGTATATCCTGTCTCTAAAAGTGAGTTTAGCGCTTGCTCCAGCCTACTCCTATCTCTGGAAATCCCTATTATAGCCCCGCCCCAGCCTCCACCACTTATTTTGACTCCTTCGAGGCCAGCGGTTCTCATGATTTCTGCTATATCCTCGCTCTCACAGTCCACAACTCCTAGGGCTCTTAATATGTTATGATTAATATTCATTAGCTCGCCAAGCGTTTTTAAATCACCCTCTTCTAACGCTTTTGAAGCCTCCTCGCTGATCTCTCCTATAGCCCTCATCAAATGATCTACAATGGTTTTCCTCCTATTATATAGATCTCTAACCATCGATACAGTTTCTCTCGTGCTTCTCTTCTTAGGGGTTATCGCTATGAGGATCTCCAAAGCCTTTTTCGGCTCAACCCTCTTGAATACCTCAGTCTCGAGGGGTTTTACGAGGAGCACCCCTCCTAGGGAGACGGCACCTGTATCCATTGGGGATGCTGCTCCTTGAACCTCTATCTCTACTCTCCTTGCGATCGATGCTATATCCTTCCTCTCAACAGTTCTGCCGGCCAGATATGAATATCCAGCTACCACTCCAGCAGAGATCGCTGCTGATGTGCCTAGCCCAGAGCCTACGGGAACCCCCGAGGATATCTCTATATAGAGACCACCAAGATCTCCGAATATCTTTGAGGATATCTCTATAGCTTTTAATACATATGAAAAAAGCCTTTCCACATGGTCTGGAGAGACGTCTCCTCTGCAGCTCTCCTCTGAGCATATGAGGGATATATCGCCTATGATCATAGCCCCCCTACTAGTAATACGGATCTCTCTATCAGGTCTCACACATATTTTAATAGCTATCCTTCTATTGATAGCAGCTACAAGGGCTGGATATCCATATACTACCGCATGCTCCCCCGATATCGTTACCTTTAGCGGAACATTTATTCCCACACATCTCCTGGCCATGGGATAGCCCATAGATATTTCGTGGAAGCCTTATTAGAGCTAGAATACCCCTAGGAGGCTCTCTAATATCGAGTTTATCTTGCAGACAACAGCCCACGTGTCGAGACTCTCACCATATATAGAGATTCTTTCGAAGCCTCTCGATAAGATCCTCTTAGAGAACTCTCCCCGCTGGAAGCCCCCGATCAGGATTGCGGATCTCCTCGACATAGCTATCCTTTTACATAGACTAAAGGGATCCTCCTTCCTCCCTTTCTCATCAAGCAAAACTATATGTTCAAGGGGCTGTTCATTAATATATTCCAGGAGATCCTTCTTCACAAGATATATAAGGGGATTCTCACTACCAGGGGGTACGGAGCCTTCAACCAATACCTGTTCCATCAGGCTAACAAATCTATTGTAGTTCCTAGGGATCCTAACCCCGCTCCTCACAAATACAAGCCCATGCCTAGTCTCAACAACAGCATCGATCAAGCCATGGGACCAAAGGGGAGATGATGAAAGCAGTAGGAGAGAAGTATGTATAATATCCGGCCTACCCCTCTTATACCAGTCGGCTAGGTATCTCCTCATAGATCTATAGTGGTAAGATATATCAAGCAGCATCCTAGAAGGATCTACGCCCCTTCTCCTAGCGCTCGAGATAACATCCCTGGAACTTAGAAGCTCTTTCGGAACAAGCTCTAACGCAGCTTCAACAAATACATATGTTATTTTAACCTCATCACCACTTCCCACAGAAACCTGCCAAGAAAATTTTGCTATATTAGATTAAAGCTTAGCTCTACCACTACTAAGGTACTTATCCCTCTCGTACCCTAGAGAGAACCTCTGTTCTTTAGGGTTGGGAGGTTTTAACTACATTTCCTTTAAAAGGGTTTAGCTCTAGACTGTATCTTAGGTTTATCTCATTATCCCCTATCGAGGGATATGAGGTCGTCTCTATAAGCTATCTTACTTGATTACGTATATATA
>JAVVGG010000199.1:0-2875 GCA_032249275.1 Desulfurococcales archaeon | reverse complement strand
AGCCTATCAGGGAGATCGTGGAGTTCGTATCAAGCCTAGAATATGATAAGATCCCGAAGATTGCAAGGCTCCAGAAGAGGGAGGAATAACCTCTAGTTTCTAATTATCATCTATTTTTTTAGATAATCTATATATATCGCTCCATATAGCATCACGAGTCGGTGGTTCTCATTAGATATATCGGGAAGCCATTGAGAATCTTTGAAGGGGGTAGATTTGTAAGGGGGATGGGTAGCTATGTGTGTGATATTAGGCTGCCCAACACCGCCTATCTAAAGATCCTGAGATCTCCATATCCAAGAGCCCTTATAAAGAAAATAGAGATTGAGGGGAAGAAACCCCTACTCCTGATCACGTGGAGGGATATTGATGAGAAGCTGAGGCTCAGGGTTGAGCCGGAGATAGCTGGATATGCGAAGCTCGTCCCCATGCCTGTGCTGGCTAAGGGGGTAGTGAATTTCGTTGGGCAGCCAGTCGCAGCCATAGTGGCTGAGGATCCCTACGAAGCTGAGGATATAGCTGAGAATATCTATATTGAGTACGAACCATTGGAATCCGTATCAGACCCTGAGAGGGCTATGGAGCCGGGGGCTCCACAGATCCATGAGGGTGTAGAGAGGAATCTATGCATAGACAAGAGGTTTGTCGGTGGAGATCTAGAGGCTTTTAGAGAAGCAGATTTGACAGTTGATGTTGATATAAAGATGGAAAGGGTGGTGGTTAACCCCATCGAGCCCAAGGCTGCTATAGCCAATTATGAGGGTGGGCTTCTAACGCTCTACGCAACTACCCAGCATCCTTTCAGAGTTAGGGATGATCTTAGTGAGATCCTCAAGATCCCTAGAGAAAGGATCAGAGTGATCGCTCCAGACGTTGGAGGAGGCTTCGGCGTTAAGGTGCCCCTACACGCTGAGTATGTTGTAGCATCATACGCCTCCATAGTCCTTAAGAGACCTGTGAAGTGGGTAGAAACCAGGAGGGAGCATCTAGTAGCCCCTTACCAGGGGAGGGGTGTGAGGGCTCGTGTCAAGGGTTTCTTCAAGAGGAATGGGAGGATCCTAGGGATCTCTGGGAGGGTTGTTGTAGATCTTGGGGCATATAACTTCTCGATAAACCAGAATCTAGCAGTGAATATTATCAAGTGGTCCACAGGCCCCTATGATATTAGAGCGATGGATATGGAGTTAAAAGCCGTATTCACCAATAAGACGCCTTTCAACGCCTATAGAGGGGCTGGGAGGCCCGAGGCTGCGCTCATCTATGAGAGGGTGATGGATGCTGCGGCGGATGAGCTTGGGATCGATAGGGGCGAGATCAGGGCTATCAATATTCTCAGAGGAACCAGAGAGTATAGGAATCCTCTGGGTGTTACTATCGATGTAGCGGACTATTATGAGACCTATATGAAGGCCTATAAGATCTATAAAGATCTGAAGGCCGATCTTAGGGGAATATGCCCAGAAGGCATGGTATGTGGAGCAGGGATCTCAAGCTATATAGAGTTTAACAGGATATCCCCAGGCGAGAGGGCCAGGGCCAGGATTGATAAAGGATCCATAGTAATAGCTGTTGGAACCCACTCACACGGGCAGGGGCATTCAACGGTATATGCACAGATCGCAGCGGACGAGCTGGGAATACCCATAGAGAGAGTGAGGATAACCTATGGAGACACATCAAGCCTCGAGAGTGGTGAGGGCACCTCAGGTAGTAGGAGTATAGTTGCTGGGGGATCAGCTGTTATAAAGGCATGCAGAGCCCTGCTAGAGAGGGTATCTAGCATGGGCTATAGCATTGAAGAAGCCCTTGAAAAGCTCCATGGGCTTGAGATAGAGGTTTTTGCTGAGGGCGGCAACATATTCTCATTCGGATCCCATGTGGCAGCTGTTGCAATAGACCCCGAGACTGGGTTTGTAAGAGTTATTAGATACATAGCAGTTGACGATGTCGGGAGGGCTATAAACCCTGCTATAATAGAGGGTCAAATAGCTGGGGGCGTTATACAGGGAGCTGGGCAGGTTCTGTGGGAGGCTGCGAGATACGATGAGAAGGGCTACCCCCTATTCTCAACAATAGCTGATACAGGCGTTCCAACGGCTGTTGAGGCCTTCAACATCGAATCGATGTTCGTTGAGAACCCCTCTAGATATCCTCACGGCGCCAGAGGTGTGGGTGAGGCAGGGGCGATCGGGGCCCCTCCAGCAATAATATCTGCTATTGAGGACGCTGTAAAGGGTAGGATTAGAATTAGAAGGATCCCTGTAAATCCAGAGGATCTCGCGGCATTACTGGGGAAAGGAGATAGTCTCAAGACCTAGGGATCTTTCTATAGCTCCTCATATAGTAGATGAGAGGCTCTGCATCCTCTACTATCTCAGCATTCACAACCTCCCCTATGAATAGTGTGTGATCAGCTATATTGCTCTCACTAGAGACTCTTGCCTCAACATATGCTAGAGATCCTTCTATGAAGGGCAGCTCTAGAATAGCTGTCTTATACCACCTAAGATCTGAGAACCTCTTATCCGGAGGATCCTCAGCGAATCTCCTCGCTATTATATCCTGATCGTGCTTCAATATATTCACAGCATAAGCCCCGGTCTCCTTGATAGCACGATAGCCGGTAGTCCCCCTAGTTATAAACACACCTATCAGGGGAGGTCTGAGGGATATCGATGTAAAAGAGTTAACAGTAAGGCCATGTGGCTTGCCCCCTAAATACGATGTAACCACAGTTACACCTGTTGGATATCTTCTCATAACATTTCTAAACCTATCTTCTAGCGACAAGCATCATTCTCCTATATATATTTGCGCTCATGACTAATATCGATAATATCTAATATGATAGATAATATTAGTGCGGCTCCAAACC
>JAVVGG010000198.1:0-2909 GCA_032249275.1 Desulfurococcales archaeon | reverse complement strand
TTCTAGAGTCTTTTCCACACTATTTCTTAAAAATATTTTTCTGAATAGCCAACTCTACTGGGGACTACATAGTTGTCCATTGGGCGTAAATGGCCCAAGCCAAATGATCTAGAGGAATCGCTTTTAATATCGGTATATAGATCCGGAAGGTGGGGGAGATTCGATGGGGCTGGGTTTGTTGAGAAATTTGAAAGGGATTTTGCATTGTATCATCATGCTAGATATGGATTAGCGGTTATTAATGCAACTATGGGCCTTATGCTCAGCTATATGGCCCTCGATATAGAGCCTGGGGACTACTTTGTCGTGCCAGCCTATACCTTTATAGCAACGGCTACAGCTGGCGTTGTGATAGGCTTAAAGCCTGTTTTTGTCGATATAGATTTTGAAACCCTTACTCTCGATACAAACCATCTAGCTGAGATCCTCGAAAGGGATAAGGATCATAGAATAAAACTGGTAGTTCCAGTGCACTTTGCAGGCAACCCAGCCGACATGGATACTATCAACAAGCTTTCGAAAGGTCATGGTGCATATGTTGTTGAAGACGCCGCACAGGCCCACGGATCTATTTACAGGAATGTGAGGGTAGGGGCTCTAGGAGATATGGGGATTTTCAGCTTTCAGAGCAGCAAGCTCATGACAGCCGGTGAGGGAGGGATCATCCTTACTAATAATTACGATTATTACGAGAGGATCTTGTCCATACATCATGCTGGGAGAGCCCTAGGAGGGAGGTGGTATCTTCACCAGAGAATAGGGCTCAACATGAGGATGCTGGAGTTCCAAGCAGCAGTACTAATTCCGCAGCTGTGGAGGCTGGATCAGACGCTGGCAAAGCTGCGCGAGAGTGCGAAAATTGTCTACGAAGAGCTGTCGGGCGAGGAGACGCTCCATGTACATAGATACCCGGATTATGTGGGGACTAACTACTATTTTATACCAATATCGATAGACGAGAGATACTCGAGCAAGCTTAACAAGGATAAGATAGCATATAAAATGCGTGAAAAGGGCTTCTCAATCGTTGAGGGCTACCATACCCCCCTCTATAGGCAGGATGCCTTTGGTGAGAAGAAGTGGAGGTTGCCCTATGAAGAGTATAGGAAGCTCAATCTACCAAATACCGAAAAGGCCTGCAAGCTAACCATGTGGATACCCCACCCAGAGATGTTAGAGGCGGAGGATTATATACATAAATATATTAAGTCTTTGAAAGAGGTTATAAGAGGACTTCTATCATGAAGATATATAGACTGGAGAATAGCGTGCTAGCCGTAGAGGTAGATCTGGATACAGGTGTGATAACACAGATAATAGATAGGGTTAACGACTCTAAACATCTCCTCGCAAGAAAGCCGGAGCTAGAGATTAAAAAGCCCGGAATGGGAATATATGTTCTCGAGCCTTTTTTCTGCCCAGAGCCCTCCCAGAGTATTATCGGTGATGGCTATCTCATGTTTAGATGTAGTAGTGGAGGGGTAGACCTCCTATGGAGGATCGAGTTAAGCGATAGCTCGATCAGATATAGTGTTGAGACGCATAATAAGAGTGATGGCGAGTATATAAATAGATTTAGGATAATGATCTACTCGGCATGTGGTCGGGGGGGCTTCTGGGGAGATCCAGGCGTTGAGGGCGCCACCTATAGCTGTAGATATTACGTGGACTATGGGTTTGAAAGCAGTAGAGAGACATTCTCATCGATTATGATACCAAATACTGTTAGAGAATATAGATTTGAGAAGCACTCCTACAAATCTAGGTTTTTTCCAGATGCCCGGTGGATAGCTACTATAGACCGTGCGATAAAAGCTGGCCTGCTTATAAAATGTCTACATGAAAACTGCCTCATAGCATCTGAAGATCAGTTCTTCAACATAGAGATCAATATAATGACGCCCAAGAGGAGATTGAAGAGTGGAGAAGCAGACTCTATTAAGATAGAGATCATACCGGTCAGAGGTCTTGAAAGGTTGGACTACGTATCAGAGGATCTATTAGCATCTATAGAGAGCCCCTCAATAGCATTACCAGGAGATCACTATAGCGGTAGAATCGTTGTGTATCCATTAAAAGAGATCTCGTGCACTGTCAGAGGGTACATAGAATTTGACAAGAACATGGCTTCTATAGGTAAGAGGGGGTATTGCATAGATCGCGTTAAAAGGGGTATCAGGAGGAGCAATCTAATAATAGAAAATAGTTATATAGAGAGTCCGCCTATGAGCATGTGGAGCAGCGGATTCAGATCTGTTGATGCAATAGGATTTAACATGGATAGAGAGCTATATGAAATTCCAGATGTCGTAATAGAGGTATGCGATGGTAAGCATGTGATTAGGAGGAGTTTTAGCATACAGCCGGAGGCTCTAGAGCTTCTAAAGAAGATCCCAGGCAGGATGAGGGGTAGGCTATATCGGAAATATATCTATGACAATCCCTATGTGGAGAGCGAGTACAGAGATACAGCGGCGCTGCATGATATCTACCTATACATCTCGAGAACCCCCAAGCTAAGGAAAATATTAAACATAGAGATTACTGATGTAAGGCCTATAGAGAGTATCCTAGATAAGATCAGAAGGTATGTTGAGATCAAGAATATAGCTAGCATTGTGGAAGATATTGCCAGAGATCTCAGCAACAAAGTAAAGATCTTCAACGTCAACCCGCTGGATATACTATTCCTATATATCTTGATGAGGGATTATACCTATATAGATCTGATGAACAAGATCTATAGAAATATAGCTGATCACTGGTATAGGGAGGATCTGATAGGATATTATACAGCAATACATGGGGGAGGAGGGGCTTCGAGATTTGTCCACTGGGTCCTCGCACTAGATCTCATAGATAGGTATTTAGACCATGAACTGAGAGATGATCTAGCATATATGCTCAAT
>JAVVGG010000197.1:0-2920 GCA_032249275.1 Desulfurococcales archaeon | reverse complement strand
TTGATTCTGCTGTTCTTCTAAAGCTCTTAGATGTGATGGGATATAAAATTGTGGTTGTTACGATCAATACTAGGAGTAGGACTCCAAAGGAGAGGATGGCTCTTAAAGATATAGTCTCTGAGATCAAGAATGTAGATGCTTTTCACGAGCTCGAGGCACCTGATCTCAGGGAATATGTGGAGATCTTGGGTGAAGGATATGGGGGATATGTTAGGAGGGAGCCTTATTATATACCCGCTAGGAATGTTATTTTCCTCGGCTACGCAGCATATATAGCAGAGATCTACGGGGCTAAGGTGATCGCCACAGCCCATAACAGGGGGGATAGCTCGGTGCTTCCAGACGTATCTGAAGAGTTTATGTCAAAGGTCTCAGAGATACTCTCAACGTATATCCCTGGGCTGAGGATATGTATGCCCCTTTCTATGCTTGATAAGGTTGAGGTCGCTATCCTCGGGATCTCTATAGGAGCTCCTATTGATAAGAGCTGGAGTTGCTACGACAATCTAGACAGACCATGTGGAAGATGTAGAGGGTGTCTTGAGAGGGAGAGGGCTCTCGAGGCTGCGAGAAAGCTCCTCTCAGCTACCCATGTCTAGGTCTGAATAGGGGGCATAGGCCGCATAGGTGATAAGCTATGGAGACTCTCACTCTTTTAACACCGTCTACCTCGACAACAGATTGATCCCCATATAGGGATCTGAACTCACCATCATTGTTAAGCCTCCACGCCATACAAATGCCCTCCCTATTATTGGCACATAAAGGCTGCTTCCAAAGCCCCACGATCCCTACCAACCTTATAATGGATGTCTCCCTCCTAACATTTGTGAGATCCTCCCAAACAGTCTGCAAACCCTTTCTAATTTCCTCTATATTCTGCTTAATGGAAGGCAGATCATTCCCTCTATAGCTCTCCACAAATGATTCAAGATTGCTGATTCTAATATCCACAGCCTTGATCTCCCCAATTATATTTTCAACAATCTTCGAGAAGTCTAGAAGCTCCACAGAGCTATCTATAGGCAGAACGTTACTCTGAGAACCGCCAGCTCCACCACTTCCTATAGAGGGCTGTGAAGGCGCTGCTCCCTGTACAGTCTGAGTATCTGAGCTCAAAACATCCACCGCATCTATATACTCAGCTATGCATACAATTTAAAGGAAGCCCCTCTTGACGAGTTCTGGTTTTTAGGGCGGTCTTCCACATGATCCGCCCAATGTAATGCAATATAGATGCAAGCCTTAAATACCCTAGTATATAAATGTTCGTGGGTGCCCGGGCTTTCCGCAGGCTAGAATGGTCCCCGGTAGAGCTTGCCTCGAGAACAGCTAGAGATCTATCAGGGGTTATAAATCTTGCTAGCGGCTCTCCAGATCCGTCTGTTATTCCTGTGAAAGAGTTGGCAGAGCTCTTCGAGGAGATGGTTAGGGAGTATGGTGCGAAGGGTTTTCTGTACCCAGGTGCTGGAGGGGTTCCAGAGCTTGTTAAAGAGCTTAGATCTTATGTCTCCTCAGATCTAGGTATAGATATTGGGGAGGGTGATGTTCTCGTAGTTGTTTCCGGAGCTCAGCATGGGATCAAACTCCTCAGCCAGCTATTGTTAGAGCCGGGCGATATAGTGGTCACCGAGGATCCTACGTTTTGGGAAGCCGTGGATCCCATGAGGTTCCAAGGCGCTAGGCTAGTGGGAATACCGATCGATGAATATGGTATGGATACATCGAGACTCGAAGATCTTCTTAGAAGGGGTCTTAAGCCTAGGCTTATATATGTTATACCAACATGCCACAATCCATGTGGATATGTTATGAGCCTAGATAGGAGGAAGCACCTTCTTGAGATAGCTGAGGAATATGATCTATTGATCCTTGAGGACGATCCATATAGACCGATAGCTCCAAACCCACCGCCAAGTCTTAAGAGCATGGATAGAAGAGGTAGAGTTATATATGTGGGCTCTATGAGCAAGGTGCTAGCACCAGGGCTCAGAATAGGCTTCGTGGTCCTCTCAAGAGATGCCGCGGAAGAGCTTTCCAAGCTAGAACAGCATGACTTTTCAACAGCAACCCCTATACAGCTACTAGTAGCTAGAGCCCTTAGAAAAGGGCTTGTGAGAAGCCTCATACCGAGGCTGAGGATGCATTATAAGGAGAAGATGGATGTGCTTCTAGGATCTCTGGAGGAACATATGCCAGGATCATATACAAAGGCTGAATGCGGATTTTTCACAATAGTGAGGCTAGGAGTAGATGCTGAGAGACACCTTCCAAAAGCCATAGCATCTGGAGTGATATATGTGCCAGCAAAGGACTTCTATATAGAGAAGAAGCTCCCAGATGCTGCGAGGATAAGCATGAGCACACAGCCTAAGGAAAAGATAGCAGAGGGGGTAAAGAGACTATCATCATCCCTGAAATCCTAAAAGAAAACCACCACTGAGAAGCTAACCTCCTACCCATCCTAAAGGGTAAAGGGTCTATATGAACGCTGGCCAACCTTCTACCAGATAGTTTCTAGCGTATTATCCCTAGAGAGGATCTCGCCAGCGAATCCATCTCGCTAAAACACCTTCTATAGGGTGCTATATCTATAACGCTTAGAACTGCAAATCAAACTTTCTCTAGACCTCTCTTGAAGATCTTCTTCATTTCCATAACTAGTTTCTCCATCTTCTCGTGAACACCCTCTTCCAGATCCTTCTCAACACCTCTGAATATCTCCTCTACCTCTTCATCCTCGATCCCAACTTTTGGAATAAGTATTAAAACCTCTTTGAATAGTCTGTTCTCCTCGCCATCTATATGTCTCCTCATAGTCTCGTAATAGCTTACTATAGCACTAGCAAGCCCAAGACCCGATCTCCCGAGACATATCTTCTCATGACAGAATAAATGACGAGCCTCGCTCTTTAGGGTG
>JAVVGG010000196.1:0-2949 GCA_032249275.1 Desulfurococcales archaeon | reverse complement strand
TCTGTGAAGATCTTGGCGGGCCCGCGGGGATTTGAACCCCGGACCTCCGGCTCCGGAGGCCGGCGCTCTATCCTGGCTGAGCTACGGGCCCTCATGTTGTAAGGCTTCTCCGGGGATATTTTGTTTGGTGTTCTCCAGATCTAGGTGTGTTTCCACGATGCTTTTACGGCTATGATTTTCTCCTCTCTGTAGCCTGTGATAACTCTATAATATCCCTCGAGCTCTTGATCTAGATCTTTATCTCCTGTATCTACAAATAATATGTTAATTCTACTGGCTTTTTCAGGGGTCATGACTATTACTATGTTCTTCCTCCCTGCTGCCTTTATCACCTTAGGTGTTATCTGCTGGTTTCCCCTTCCCAGTAGGAAGCCTGTACCCCCTATTGGCGATAATATTATTGATAGTTTTCCATATATCTCTACAAGCTTTTCCAAGGACTCTGAGTTTAGATCCCTTCCTACTGTCTTGCCATTATATATAGCGTCAACCCCAAATGGTGTTTTATCTATCCCGAGGATCTTAGCTATCTCATATATAGTTCTTCCAGGCCCTAAAATATATAGCCTATCTCTCTCCATTATCTCGCTAATATATCTAGCTATTCCTTCAACATCATATTCATATCCGGGCTCCTTTGACCCTTGAATCAGGTTTTTAGCAACGATCGTTGGCAGCTCCCCATATTTCTTGATATTGAGAACCCCCCTTCTTAGATCCTCTTCATTGGCATCTATAATAGGTCTCATCTCAACCTTCGCGTAACCATCGCGATATAGGATCACTAGGTGAGCACCACTCTCAGCCCCGAGGGAGAAGACCCCGCTATATACCTTAACACCAGCGGGGATTCCAAGCACTGGGATATCGTATGAGGAGCCTACTGAAAGATATATATCTCTAGCAGTTCCATCCCCACCAACAAACACTATTAAGTCGCATCCATATCTCCTAGCTCCCATAACAAACTCTACAGTATGCTCTCTAGTGCTAATCCCACCTATATAGGGTTTTCTTAGCTCTACAACCTCTGATCTACTATATCCAACAGTCTTTAAGAGATCTCCACCCATCAGACCAGCGGGAGTAACTATTGAGTCTTCGAAGCCGAGTCGAAGTAGCTCTTCCAAAAAGCGAAGCCCTCTCACAAGTGCTGGAAGACCAGATCTATTATTTCTGATAAAGGCTATAACAGTCTTTGGATCTATATTATCGCTTCCCTTCAGCCCTAAAGGCCCGCCTAAACCAGCTACAGGATTTATTAAGAAACATATCCTTCTCAGCTTTCTCCAGACCTCCTCCTCTTCCCACTCTTCTCAGCCCTTGCCTCCACCTGCTCAACCTCAACCCCTATGCCTAGGAGACCCTCCAACACATGTTCAAAGAACCTGACATTAGATCCTCCCTGCCCTATGAAGGCTCCGGCACCATCTTTATCAATCTTTATCCTTAGCCTCGGCCCTGCAAAATCAGCCTCGACGACATGCTTGTGCACCCAGGTGACTGGGTGGATAGCCCTTATCCACTCCTTGAAGTCGAGGACAAGCTCAACACCCCTTACTTTCTTCCCAATCTCAGACTCTATTTTCTGTATCCTCTCACCACCCTTTCCTATGAGCTTTCCAGGTGTCTTTGTGAAAATGAAGACATCGGGCACACCCTCGCCTTTAACACCATATTTCTCCTTAACTTTGCTAGCATCGAACACAGTTATAACATCGGCATCTGGAGCGTGGACAGGTATTATGCTTAGTATCTTCTTCTCCTCATCGCTCATAGTCCTGCTCCTCAGGATAAGCTCCATAAGCAGCTTTAAACCCCTCTTAGCGCCTGGCCTCACAACATCCGCTAGACCTAGATCTACTACTCTGGCCTTCTCCTCGCCAAGCAATATCTCCCTTATAATAGCTGAGGAATCCCTCTCAACCCTCTTCAACCTCTGGAAAACAGGGTCTCCCGCCACAATTAGCTTGCTCTTATTACCAACCCTTATCAACACCTCTATAACGCTCTCAGCAGGCATGTTCTGGATATCATCTATAAATACTAGTGACTCATCAAACGTTCTTCCCTTGAGATAATGTAGATCTACAATCTGTATCGCCCTTCTCTTCAATAGATCTTCCAGCTCGTTCTCGATCTGGAGGGTTGAGGCTAGATCCTTTAGATAATCTGTTACAAGCGTCTCGAAAATGTCTTTACCAACCTCGACACCGATTCCAGCACCGCTAACCACATTAACCAGGGGCTTTACAATAAGGAATCTTCTATAAGCACCGCTAACCACAGAATCTATTCCATATGCTAGTGAGAAGAGACTCTTGCCAGATCCGCTTGGGCCGAAGATCCCCACTATCTCAGCCTCAGGATCTCTAAGGGCTGAGAGCATCGTCTCCTGTCCAGGCGATAGGGGCTTGAGCTTCTCGAGAACCCCCATATACTCCACCTAAATATTTTTATTTAATTGAGCTATTAGGCTAACCCTAGCGTTTCCTCACTTACGGTATCTCTAAATACTCTAAAATTAATCTTAGCTACTTTTAGTTCCGTCCATATATACTTGTATAGATATGCCTACAGGTGGGTTTAGCCCTTGGCATGGGATCACCAGCTTCACCTAAGCCTCATGGGACTTCATCTGAGAGACGTCTAAGCCCTATGTTTATTGCTCCGATGATATCTCTTCCTAAGGCTAATTTGTTACAACTGAAAGCCTCGTCCTTTAGGGCGGGGATGGTTTTATTTGTTTTCTAGGTTTTTGTTTTTGAAGGGGCTCTATGGCCTCTGGCGGTGAGGGGTTGCTAACCCTTTCAATTGGAATGAGGGTTAGTCCCGAGCCGGGGGCTGTAGAGCTCCTCAGGAGATATAATGTGGCTCTCAACTATGCAGTAAATAAGATCCTGAGGCTGGATCTGAGGAGCATTGGGAGTGTTCACAATGCTCTATATA
>JAVVGG010000195.1:0-2957 GCA_032249275.1 Desulfurococcales archaeon | reverse complement strand
AATAGCGCTCCTACAAAGATTCTTAGGACAAGACTTGCTATAGATATATAGACCATGTCCTGTATCGTAGAGAAGATCATAGCATATGATGTATCTACCATCTAGACACCATATTTTACTATGTAAAGCAATCCTATAAATTTAAACATAACATCAGCCACAGCTTCTATAACATAATAAGGTTCCATTTACTATGTAAACTAATAATCAATAGCATTCAATAGCCCTGTAGCACATAGATCTGGTGGTCTTTATAAGGGTATTGATATTCGGTGGAGTCGGCTTTATAGGTGCCAACCTCGTCAAGAAGCTTGCTGAGAAGGGATACGAAATCTTTGTAGCCCATAGAGGGCTTAGAGACGCCTATAGATCGAGGCTAGGGAATATTGTTGCTAGGTATGCTTCTCTCATAGAGTATAGAGATCCCAAGGAGGCCTTTGAAGCGTCGAAGCCGGAGGTTATATATAATCTGGTTGGCGAGTTCTTCGGGAGCGATAGAGAGATTATTAATGCTAACCTCGTTTTTGTTGAGAAGCTCTGTAACATCTTAAAGAATTATGAAGGTCTTTTCATACATATATCGGCTGCCACCGTGGTAGGTCCTAAAGAGACTACTATATATGAGGAGGAGAGCCATTTGAAGGGTATAAGCCCCGTCAATATCTTCGATATTTCTAAAGCTGAGGCTGAGAGGAGTATTGCAAGCAATATTAAGAGATGGGTTATAGTAAGGCCAACCCTCGTATATGGAGCCTATAATGCTCATACTGAGTGGGTTCAGCTGGCCTCAATGATTATGAGAGGTGTAGCTCCATCGATAAAGGCAAGGGTCTCTGCTATCGAGGTCTCAGAGCTATCCGAAATCCTTTTAAGGGCTATGGAGCTTGAAAGAGAGTATTTCTTTGCAACTGAGTGCGAACCATATAACTTCGGCGACTTTATAGACGCTATAGCTAGAGCCCTTGGAAGAAAACCTATTAGAATCCCGATCCCTCTCTGGCTTGCAAAGGTCTTTGCACCAAAAGAGATCAGAAGACACATGGTGTTTCTAAACAAGGTTTTTTCATGCAATAAAATGGTTAGCCTCACCCGCTATAGACCTAGGAGAAGGCTTTATGAGGGCTTCGAAGAGATGGTGAAATGGATCTTAGAGGCCAGCAATATTAGAAGAGGAAAGAGCTGAGCATCTCTATCCTAGATATTGATTCTCAGAAGCTATTCACAATGGAAAACGTGCTTTTCCATAGCAGAGAAGGGGAAGTCAACAACGCTATTATTATAGTTGTTGTGATATATATAGTGGGTAGCTATTTGATCAAGATCCTTGGTCTAGGCCCTTCAGGCACAGCGCTGGCACTATCGCTTGGTAAAGAAGTAGGGGTTGTCGATATCCACCCTAGATATTACAAGGCATGTGGCGAGGCTGTTCCAGTTGACACCCCTATGGTTAGTAAGAAATATGTGTTGAACAAGATAAGGAGATTCATATTCTATTTAGAGGATAAAGCTATAGGGGAGGTTAGCTATGCTAGTCCAAAGTGGTATATAGTGGATAAGAGCTCCTGGATCTCCTCTATGAGGGAGAGGATCAAGAGCTCTGAAGATACTAGCTGGGAGATCGTTGTAGATGCGAGAGGGCCATATACGAGTAGAGGTGTTAAGGTAAATGTTGTAAGAGCATATGTTAGAGACTATAGAAGAAATATAGATTCCGAGACGGTATACTTTATATATGAAAAGGGGATGGCAGGCTTCTACTGGGTTTTTCCCTATGGAGAGGATCTAAACATTGGTGGGGGGTTCATGGGGGTTAGAAATCCAGTACCCTTTATTCATAGATTTCTGAATCTATGGCTTGAAGGGGGATCTATAGTGGATCTCAGGGGAGCGCCTCTAACAGTAGAGCCAGAGATAGATCTAGGGTCACATAAGATATTCAGAGTCGGCGAGGCAGCCGGCCTTGTATATCCGCTCACAGGAGAGGGTATAAGACCTGGCATAGAGTCTGCTATAGCTCTTGCATCAGCCCTCTCGAGTAGAAGGCCTCTTGAAAACTATGCGAAAGCTGTGTCTAAGATAATCAAGCAGATAGAAACCCAGAAGAAGATCCTTAGAATAGCTGTGAAAATAATAGAGGGTGGAGGCTCCATATCCCAGCTGATAGATGATAGCATTTTGAGAGACTATATAGAGGAAAATATATCCGGAAGAACGCTTCTAACCATGATCTCTAAAAGACCCGGCAAGGCTATATCTATCATAGCTAAAATACTTAGGCTGTGAAGCCTATTGAGCTGAAACCACTAAGGCGCAGCATTCATCGCCACAGCTTCTTATAACATCAACGGCATCTGGATCAAGTAATGAGAGCCTATAGATGGTGTCAACACCTAGGCCACAGATGACCTCAGCCCTTAGATACTCTATATCCTTGACCAACCTCTCCATCTCTTCCTTCCTACCGATCTCAATAACAGCTGTATAGGTGATCCTCACGCTAGTACCCAGAGGAGATCTCATATGAGCAAACCAGATCACATTATACCCCAATTTTTATAAACTAGGCAGAGTGATAAGCCTATATAAATAGGGATCTCTGTGGATGTAGAGGTGATAGGTGGTATCGATTATGAGAGCTTCAAATTCCTAAGACTTGTTATGGATGCTGCTAGAGCTATAAGAAGAGAATATGGGATCGAAATATATGTATCCCCCTCAACCGAGCTATTTTCCACAGCACCTAGGAAAGGTATAAGGATAGGAGAGAGGATATTATATATAGAAGGGGAACCCAGTAGAGAAGCACTTATAGAAATGATCCTCGATATATATAAGGGAAAAAGACAGCGGAGCCATGATCCCGGAGAATCTCCAGCTGGTCGTAGAAGAGAACCTATGGCAGGTTCGGGAGCTTTGTCCGCATACTCTATAACATCTCAGCAAAGGCTTACAAATCT
>JAVVGG010000194.1:0-2969 GCA_032249275.1 Desulfurococcales archaeon | reverse complement strand
GGAGGTGGAAGTCCCTCGATAACCACAGGGATGCTATAACATCCCTGTGGATCAAGAAGCAAAACAATCCAAAACAAATTAATATCAATGACAATCAATGATCATCGAGGGACAAGCGGCTGTTATGCGGATATCTATTATTAGTCCTTATGTTTTTAAATAGTTGGTGGTGATTACGGGGTTCAAGCTGAGGTTTCTAGATGCTAGGGTGTGGAGATATGCTCTAGCCGCGGTTGCTGATCTAGTTGATATAGGTGCTGTAGGGGTTACTAGTGAGGGCCTTATGATAAGGGCTATGGATCCAAGCCATGTTGCCCTTATAGAGTTCCACGTGCCCTCAGCAGGTTTCGAGGTGTTTGATGCTGAGGGCGAGGTGAATATCCCGGTTAGCTTTGAGGATTTCTCTAAGATCTTGAAGAGGGCTAGTAAGAAGGATGAGCTGGCCCTCGAATATGATGGCCAGAGGTTCTGGGTTGAGCTGATAACCCCCCAAGGGATCGGTAGGAGGTTCTCAATACCTATACTAAGCAGCTCGGCTGTTGAGAAGGTTCCGGAGCTCAAGATAGACTTCCCAGTTAGATCTAAGATGTATCCCCAAGCATTCTACTCGGCATACAAGGTTTTCTCAGAGGTAGGCGAGGTTATAACGTTTAGCTCGACGCCAGAAGGCCTGAGGATCTCGGGATCCTCAGAAACTGCCGAGGCCGAGATAATCCTAACCCTCGAGGGTGGGGGGCTTCTCGAGCACCAGCACAGCGGTGGAGATGTTGAGAAGGCCTCCTACACCATAGACTATTTCGACAAGGTTGCTAAGGCAAGCTCAATAGCTGAGGAGACATCGATAGCATTTGGCACTGATAGACCGTGTGAGGTAACCCTCTCAATGCCGAGGGGAGCAAGGCTTGTCCTCTACGTCGCGCCGAGATCAGAGTAGCCGGGCTGTACTAAAAAGCCTCTTCACAGGCTATTACTCAAAGGCAGAGCTAAGGCTCCCAGACGATATGGAGTTCAGGGAGTTCGCTCTACAGCCATTCGATTCACAGTCATATGTTAGGCACCTCTCATTCAGATCTCCTGAGGAGCTGAGGAGATACATCTCTCAGAAACCCCCACTCCACCTATACTACTCATCAGCAGTCTATCTACAGCCCTCGGCCCCCTCGATGGATGAGAAGGGCTGGAGAGGCTCTGATCTGCTATTCGACATAGACGCGGATCAGATCCCTGGATGCTCTCTACAGAAGCTATACTACTGCCTGGGCGAGGATGAGCTGAGAAGAGAACCTCCCGGTAGCCAGTGCCCATCTGGTGGCGAGATTGAGGAGATAGAGATTATAGAGCCCAGATGTATAGAGCTTGCTAAGAGGAACCTCGCCATACTTGTGGATATCTTGGTTGAGGAGATCGGGATTCAGAGATCCTCTATAGAGGTCAGCTTTTCAGGCAACAGGGGTTTCCACGTACACTGCTATGTGGATGAGAGCCTCAGAAGCCTTGGAAGGGAGGAGAGGAGGATCCTGGTGGAATATATAAAAGGCTCTGGCTTCTCACCAGATGACTTCTACAGAGGAGGCGAGCGTAGAAAGAAAACCCCCATCCCTCCAAGAGCCGTTGACGGGGGTATACCCTCGAGGATAGCTAGAACATATCTCAGGCTAGCAGGGGTAGGCGATAAAGAGGTTGTCTCATATCTCACAGGGGCATCGAGGAGTATCAGCAGAAAGGTCATAGATTCTCTTAGCGATATCTGGAGGAAGGATCTATATGAGGTGTATATAGACGAGAAGGTCACAATGGATATATCAAGACTCGTCAGAACCCCATACTCTATAAACGGCAAGTCAGGGCTAATAGCATATCCCATAGACATAACCAAGATAGATGATTTCGAGCTTGGACCCCACCTATCACCCTTTAACAACATGAAGGCTAGGATCAAAACAATGGCGAGGATCCCCAAGATAAACTTCTACGGCATAGAATTCGAAGCAAACACCCAGGCATATTACGAGGTAGAAGCGCCCCTGGCAATCTTCCTAGCCTTAAAAGGGGTGGCTGATCTAGTTAGCATAACAAGATAGCCCTCCGAGGATATGCTATAGTTGGTAGAGAATTCCCAGGCATGTCGCCCATCAAATCACGTGCCCCGATCTATACATTGTATTAATCTATATTCGGCTAATTAAACTTTGTAT
Source organism: Desulfurococcales archaeon (assembly GCA_032249275.1). GTDB lineage: Archaea > Thermoproteota > Thermoprotei_A > Sulfolobales > AG1 > AG1. The sequence goes on along the minus strand of JAVVGG010000194.1, from coordinate 774 downwards.
CATAATAAACAGGGGTGCCGAAGATTGTCTGTTAGAGATGAGAAGAAAACCTCTGTCCAGGGGTTAGACCCAATAGATCTCGAGATCCTCAGGATGATCCAGGATAACGCCAGGATCTCCTATAACGAGATCGCATCTAAGCTTAAGATTCCAAAACCAACTGCCTACTATAGAGTTAAAAGACTAGAATCTATGGGGCTTATCAAATCATACGGAGCAATACTAGACCCCGAGAAACTAGGCTTTGAATACATAACAATAACACTTGTGAGGGGAAGATATGGAAAGGGGTACCACGAGAAGATAGGGGAGATGATAGCTAGCCAGCCATATGTACAATCAATATACTTCGTCCTAGGAGACATAGACTTCGTCGTAATAGCGAAATTCCCTTCGAGAGGGCATTTCATGAGGTTCCTAGAAAACATGATAAACTCCCCAGAAATTGAGAGGACATCGACACTCGTAGTCGTTAAGGTCATAAAGGAGAGCTTGAAGCTTCACATATAGTCAAACCCCCTAATATCATAAAGCCCCTTAAAAGTCTCCATAGATGATCACATATATACAGCTGCTCCAACCAAGATAGGGGTAGCGCGCCTAAGGCCAGGCGATAGCCTGGATATAGCCTAAATCTTCACGCTTTAGAGGGCAGAGGATCCCCATCTTATTAGGGTGGAGAGGGCTGTATCCTTTTTCATGGTAGTGGATATGCTTTTATATTCGTTTGTTTATATATCTATCGGTGACCCCGGGTTTCCGAGACCCGTAGGG
>JAVVGG010000193.1:0-2973 GCA_032249275.1 Desulfurococcales archaeon | reverse complement strand
AAACAAATTAATATCAATGACAATCAATGACCATCGGGGGGACAAGCGGTTCCATGGGGAATAGGCTTGTATATCTTCAGCCTGTATCAAGATCTACATCTCTTCTGATGGGTGTAAAGGAGATCCTCTATAGGGGTAGAACAAAGTATCAGGAGGTTGAGATAGTTGTATTCGAAGAATATGGGCTCTCATTAATACTAGACGGGCTTGTACAGTCAACGGAGGCTGATGAAGCTATATATCACGAGACTCTTGTCCACCCAGCTATGGCAACCCATGGGTCTCCTGAGAGGATTCTTATAATAGGGGGTGGCGAGGGCTATACCCTAAGAGAGGTTCTGAGATATTCAAGCGTTAAGGAGGCTGTCATGGTGGATATAGATGAGGAGTTGGTTGAGATTGCGAAGAAGCTACTAGCAAAGATTCACAGGAATAGCTTTGAAGATCCAAGGGCGAAGGTTGTTATAATGGATGGCTTTGAATATGTGGAGAAGACCAAGAATATGTTTGATGTGATTATAGTAGATCTAACAGATCCATATGGGCCTGAGATAGGTAAGAGACTCTATACAGAGGAGTTCTATAGAAAGCTATACAGCATAACAAGCGAGAAGGGTGTGGTAGTAACACAGGCTGGATGTGCATTCTACTATCCAGAGTATTATAGGAATATCTATGGGGCTATGGGTAGGGTGTTTAGATATGCTAGAGGATATTCAATGTGGATTCCATCCTTCGGATATGCTGTCAGCTATGTGATAGCCTCTAAACATAGAGATCCAGCTTCCCTCAGCGAGAGGGAGGTGAACGAGATTCTGAGGAGGAATGAAGTTGACGGTCTCAAAATATATTCCGGGAGAACCCATGAGGGCCTTATGAAGACTCCAGTGCTGATCTAAAAAACCTTCTAATCTGGGAAACGAGACTACCGGTGTAGAGGTCGAAAATAAATGTCCTTCCTTCGAGCAGGAAAAGTTCGGTTGAAAAACTATTTACCCTTAAACTCAGGCTTTCTCTTCTGAATGAAAGCAGATACACCCTCAACTAGATCCTCTGTTGAGAAGAGTATAGAGAATAGAGACGACTCTAGAGCCAGCCCAGCTTCGAGCGGGTAATCACTGCCGAGATTAATAGCGATCTTAGCTGCCATGAGGGCTATCGGTGGCTTCTCAGCTAGTTTATTAGCGAGAGCCCTGGTCTCGCTCTCAAGCCTATCATGCGGGACTACTCTGTTGACAAGCCCTATCCTCTCAGCCTCTCTAGCCGGTATGGGTTCGCCGAGCATTATGAGCTCCTTAGCCCTGCCCCTTCCAACTAGCTTTGAGAGTCTTTGTGTGCCTCCAGCACCTGGTATGAGGCCTAGGTTTATCTCTGGCTGGCCCAGCATTGCGTTTTCAGACGCTATTCTAATATCGCATGCCATAGCTAGCTCCAAACCTCCTCCTAATGCATAGCCGTTTATAGATGCTATAACTGGCTTTGGCATCCTCTCAATCATGTTGAGGATTTCCTGGAATCTTCTAGAATATATATAGGAGTTGATAGGATTTACATTTGTGAACGCCGTTACATCTGCCCCTGCTGAGAAAGCCCTCCCAGATCCTGTGACTACTATAACCCTCACCCCCTCGTCAGCCTCGAGCTCCCTTAGAGCTGTGGATATCTCTTCGAGCATCTCAGGGGATATAGCGTTTAGCTTTTCAGGTCTGTTAAGCACTATCCACCCAATCCTGTTCTCCTTCCTCACTATGATGGTCTTCATCCTCTTCTCAGAGATCCCTGTATATGTGTAGAAGCCAATGCCAGATCTAATACCAACCCTGTTCTCAGAGACCATTTTGAGGAGCAGGCCCCTCGGACTGTTGTGGGACATAGCCTCTGAGGATGCTATCTTCTTAAGCCTCTCAACAACGCTGTCTATCCCCCATTCATCTGCCATCTCGAGGATCCCCCTGGGATATCCGAGACCGAGTTTCACAGCTTTATCTATGGTATTGGGGGAATCCACTATACCTTCTTCTAATAGATATACTGCCTCATTCACCATTGGGGCGAATACCTCGACAAGATCTACCTTCTCGCCATCCTCCCTCGGTATTGCGGGTCTGGAGTAAACACCTGGTGAGGGGTATGTGTAGAAACCCCTACCACTTTTCATCCCAAGCTCTCCCTTCCCATATTTATCCGCTATGCTTCCGCAGAGCCTGGCTTTGAAGCCTCTCTTGCTCATCTCGTTGAATATAGATGCGACAACATCTATCCCCGTGAAGTCTATCAACTCGAACACGCCCATGGGTAGTCCTGCCCTGTATCTGAGGGCGCTATCTATAGCCACGACTGTATAGCCCTGCTCCTCGACCATGTAGCATGCCTGCTCAATCAGCCTCGAGAGCAGTCTATTAACTATGAAGCCAGGTATGTCTCTATTGACTACAACAACTTCCTTACCCATTTTCCTTGCAACCTCTAATGTTATCCTAAGAGCCTCGTCAGATGTCTGAGGCCCCCTTATAATCTCTACAAGGGGCATTAAGGGGGGTGGGTTGAAGAAATGCATACCTATAACCCGATCTGGCCTTGAGGTTGACGAGGCGATCTCGCCTATAGGTAGGGAGGAGGTGTTCGTGGCGAGTATAGCATGCCTGGGCACCGATCTATCCAGGGTTAGGAATACCTGTCTCTTGAGATCCATATTCTCTGGCACAGCCTCTATCACGAAATCAGCGTCTCTAGCCGCGTCCTCTATAGAGATCCCGGTAGAGATCCTCGATATCACACTTTCTACATCCTCTCTTAAAGCCCCCCTCTCCCTAAGCTTCGAAAGACTCCACCTGATCCTATCCAGAGCCCTCTTCAATATATCTTCAGATATATCCACCATAGCCACTCTATAGCCTGCTATAGCTGCTACCTCAGCAATACCATGCCCCATGGTTCCCGCCCCAACAACTAGGATCTTTCTAATCTCCAACC
>JAVVGG010000192.1:0-2975 GCA_032249275.1 Desulfurococcales archaeon | reverse complement strand
TTCATCCTATAGTCTCTCTTCTTCTTCCCCTCTCTAAGCTTTTTCATAGCCTTTCTAGTCTCCCTGCTATCGGATCCATTTCTCCTCTGAATGCTTTTCTTCCTATAGCTATAGCCCAGTGTTGTCTTTGCAAGGTCTGTCTCGAGGATTACTGCGAATGCCTCGTATAGAGTTGCTACAGAGTTCTCATTAACATCAATGGGCTTAATATTCCCTGGCCTGTAGATCTCGACTTCCTTTTCAAGGGATAGGTGGAAGAATACCCTTCTATTCCTTCTATCAAGCTTGATCTTAGCATGGGATGTAGGCTTAAAGCCTCTTGCAAGCAGTTTATAGAACTCCTTAGAGTGCTCTAGATCTATGTGCACCCAACCCCTATGGGTGTTGATGGCAGCGCTTGTGAAGAAAATATTCTCAACACCATTTATATTGATCTTCGTAGGGTTTACTGGTTTCCACACATGATCGTCGACTAGCCACAGGCTAACACTATTGATCCTAGGCACTAGTTTGCCCCCATCATCTCAAGATCAACCTGGTGCCGAGCTATTTCCCAAGATCTCCTCCAGAGATATCTCTTGATCCTTCTACCCCTAAGATCCCTTTTCCCCAGATCTAGATACTTGACCAACTCATCGAAGATCTCTCTAGAGTATTGTCTAGCCTTGTTCCTCCTTAGAGGGGATACCCTTTTAACAGCATCTTGGCATAGGCCATGTATGTAGTGGGATGGTATATTTGGATAGATATTCCTTAGCTCTCGATACTTCTCATTCTTAAGCCTGTAGTAGTTCTCGATAATATTCCTAGATGCGTGGGGAAGCACATCTCCAAGCATCCTGCTATATATATTCACGATCTCTTCCAATGCTCTGAATTCTCTTCTAGATAGCTTCTTTGAGGGTATAACAGCGGTTCTACCAACAACTATCTTATCTCCCGGCTTTGCAACCCACATCCACCTCTTATCCCTCTTTCTCTTTCCCCTAGCCATTATCCCTAGACTCTCTTTGTCCCTAAACCTCCACTCAAACCAATAATTAATAATGAAAGAATATAAAAAGACTTCTACTACCATGAAAAAGGATACAGCCCCTTCCTACCCTCGGGATTCTACTCTTTTTAAAATCCATCACTCGGGATAATTAGAATGGCAAGAGATCTTGGGGAGAAACACAGGGCCCTTTGAAAACTGACCTTCTCCCCACTCTAATCAGTTATAAGAGGCAGGGATATCTATAAATATATCTCTTAGTGATCCTCGTTGCAGTGAGAGAGCGAAGAATGATGGGGGCATTTAAAATTCGCTAGGGCTGGCTAGGCTGGGTAATGAATTTGTCTTTGATAGAAACACTATCGGAGCTATAAACATAAGGCTTAGATACCTCTCAGATAGAAGCCCCATGGGGCTTAGGTGAAGCTAATGATCCAACACCGAAGGCTAACCCCACCTACAGAGACATAGATATCTAGTGTCCTGTGTAGAACCCCAGAAAAATATGCAGAGATTTAAAACCTCAATACCCATGATCTTGTTAAGAAATAAAACAACAGATCACAGACATTCCTGCAGGCAGCGAGAGGGGATGGAGATTAAAAGTAAGTGGAGGGATGCCACAGCTAGAACTAGAATAGGATTGTAGATCGTTTTTGATTTGGAAAGATCTTTTTTAATGTAGATCTTAGGAGGTCTTAGTGATCTCGTTATGGAATCTGTTATATACCTCTAAATCGATATATAGTTTGGTGGTAATCTAATAAAACGCGATTATGAGGAGCTCATAGATAGGTTTGCTAGGAAGGAGAGGGAGAGGAGAGTAAAGGATAGCGATCTATTCGAAATCGTTGAGGAGGTATTCGATGCGTCCACGGTAATGAGTGTGTTAGAGCTGAAGTCAAGGGGGTGTCTTAAATCGCTTAAAGGGGTTGTTTCCGCGGGTAAGGAGGCTAGGGTCTACTGGGCAAAGGATCCCGAGGGTAGAGATCTTGCTGTAAAGATCTATCTAACCTTGACCTCAGAATTCAGAAGATCCATGATAAAATATCTAGCAGGAGACCCCAGGTTTGAGGAGTATAAAGGGCTCTCCCCAAAAAAGCTCATATATCTATGGGCTAGGAAGGAGTTCTCGAACCTAAAGAGAATGTATGAGGCAGGAATAAGGGTTCCGGAGCCGAAGTGCCTCGAGAAGAATGTGCTTGTAATGGAGTTTATAGGGTTTGATGGTAAGAGGGCACCCCTTCTTAAGGAAGCATATGAATCTGGTGAGCTATCCCCTGAAGATCTTACTAGGATATATAGAGAGGTTATAGATATGATCGGGCAGATATATAGAAAAGCTCGTCTAGTCCACGGAGATCTAAGCGAGTATAACATAATGATATTCGAGGAGAAACCGGTGATCATAGATGTATCCCAAGCCGTCTCGATCAGTCATCCAAACGCCCACAGCTTCCTAGAGCAAGATATTAGGATTATAACAAGATTCTTCGCGAAAGCAGGCGTCAAGGTAGAGGATCCTAGAGAAACAATGGAGAAGATACTCTCGGAAAGACCGTCGGAAGAACCAGCTAAATAAGAGATGCCGATATAGAAAGAAAATTTCTTTTCGCAACCGCTTGTCCTCCGATGGTTGTTGATCGTCGCTGCTATTCATTTGTTTTGGGTTGCTTTGCTTCTTGATCCATAGGGACGCTATCACACCTCTGTGGATATCGAGGGACTTCCACCTCCCCCAAAAGATCTTGGGATCTCTGTGGTTTCATTGGTGGCTGTTGAGCCCGCGGAAAGGGGCTCCCATCTATCCTAGATCCTGAGGCTCTATTAGGGCAGAGCCCCATCTAGAGCCTCGGTCTCAGGTGCTCCAAAGGTCATCGCTTCCCGAGGTATCCCAAGATCTAGCAGAGATATCACCTAATCATAAAAACAATTATGGATTAGACGCTCATAAGCCTAAGCTGGAGAACAAACAAATATA
>JAVVGG010000191.1:0-2988 GCA_032249275.1 Desulfurococcales archaeon | reverse complement strand
CTCTCTAAGACAGGGAAAGGCTAGGCATTAAATGTTTTGTGATGGGACGATATCTCCATTTGGGGGAAGAATGCTCTCTATATATTATCTCTCTATATATTAAACCTCTTCTATTAGGATTAAGTGGTATATGGATATGACATGGAAGGTAAAGGATCTCTCGCTCGCAAGAATCGGGAGAGATCAGATTGAGTGGGCTGAAAGACATATGCCTGTTATCATGAAGATCAGAGAGAGGTTCTCAAAAGATAAGCCCTTAAAAGGTGTGAAGATCGCCGCTGTTTTACATGTAACTAAAGAGACAGGTGCTCTTGTCAGAACTCTCGCTGCAGGTGGAGCCGAGGTCTGGCTAGCAGGGTCTAATCCACTATCAACTCAAGATGAGGTTGCAGCCGCCTTAGCTGAGGAGGGTATACATGTATTCGCATGGAGGGGTGAGACTCCTGAGGAGTATTGGTGGTGTATAGATAGGATCATAGAGGTCTCACCAGATATAGTCATAGATGATGGGGCAGATCTCCATGCAAGGATCCATAAGCAGTGGCCTGAGAAGGCTAAAGCTGTTATAGGAGGTACGGAGGAGACAACTACAGGGGTTATAAGGCTAAGGGCTATGGAGAAGGATAGAGTACTTGCATATCCAGTAATAGCTGTTAATAATGCCCTCACAAAGTATCTATTCGACAATAGATACGGTACTGGACAGTCTACTATAGATGGTATAATGAGGGCAACCAATACCCTTATAGCTGGAAAGGTCTTTGTGGTAGCTGGATATGGCTGGGTTGGCAGGGGCATAGCTATGAGGGCTAGGGGTATGGGGGCTAGGGTTGTGGTAGTTGAGGTAGACCCTATAAGAGCTCTAGAAGCGATTATGGACGGCTTCGAGGTTATGAATATGGCTAGAGCTGCCCAAGTTGGCGATATATTCGTTACTGCAACAGGTAACAAGGATGTGATCAGAAAGGAGCATATGATGCTCATGAAGGATGGAGCTATACTAGCTAATGCAGGGCACTTTAATGTTGAGGTATCAGTTAAAGATCTAGAGGAGATCTCTGTCTCAAAAAGAGTTGTAAGACAGAACGTCACAGAGTATAAGCTGAGGAACGGAAAAATACTATATCTCCTAGCGGAGGGCAGACTTGTAAATCTAGTTGCTGCTGAGGGGCACCCAAGCGAGGTGATGGATATGAGCTTCGCGAACCAAGCCCTCTCTGTAGAATATTTAATTGAAAACCAGGGTAAGCTGGAGCCCAGAGTGTATAATGTTCCATATGATATAGATAGTACTGTAGCCAGGCTTAAGCTATCCTCGCTAGGAGTGGAGATCGAAGAGCTTACGGAGGAGCAAAAGAGATATCTCTCACAATGGCTAGAAGGGACATAACATTGCTCATAAAAAATAAAAATAATATATCACTTATAGCAAAGTCTCTCAACCCTTTCCAATGGGATCTCCATTATTCAACGAATATAATATATTGCTAACGAGATCTAGGGCGGGAGTCTTGAGAAGGAAGGTAGATATTAGAGGAGATATAGTAGAGGTTATCTATGATAAAAAAAGATTCGAGATCTTCAAGGAGAAGAGGGAAATTGCTAAGGAGATTTTGTTGGAGCTTAAGAAATGCAGCATTGAGGGCCACGCCTATGGCTCTATAGCGAGAGGGGATGTGACTGTTGATAGCGATATAGATATAGCGATTATGGATGAGGTTTCTATTAACGTTCTCATATCATGTATTGAGAAGAGATGGAAAATCTATAGGGGGGAGGTAATTGTAGCAACGCCTATGAAAACCCCTGCTATATATCTTTATCTCGATCCACAGGATTTGATAAAAATCACTAAGTACCTCGGAACACCCTCTAAAACGGAAAGAGAGTTCTTTGCATTCGGCGGCATAGTAGGACTTAAAGAGATATTAGCAGGACTCAGGGTCCCGGGTGTAGATAAAAGGCTAAAGCTTATAATTCCAACTGAGTGGGGGCATATAGAGAGACCGGTGATAGGCTATGAGGCAGAGGTTGCCAGGATACTAGGCATATCGCTAGACACAGTTATTGAAAGGGTTAGAGTGCTTACCAGAAGAGATGAGCATGGAAGGACAGGTGTATATTTTAAGGAGGAGTTTAGCGGTGACACATCTGTGGAAGAGGTCATAAGAAGAATATGTAAGAAGCCAGGCCCTATAAGGAGGATCTTCGCTGAAAATGCATTATGCTAGCCATCTAAATGTTGATTTTAAACCTATATTCCACGATAGCATATTATGATCGCAATTTCGAAAGCTTGATAAATATCTATCCAATATATCATAAACTTATAAACTTGATATTAAAAACTAAAACAGCTAAATATCTTTTAGACCTGAATTCTGAGAGACTTGCTGTAAAATTTCAAGCTATATGGGTTCATGTTTTTGAAGCTAGCTTTTAACTACCATTATAAGCTTTGTTGGTTGTACCTTGATCCTCTCTTTCATATATTCTTCTAGCCCTTCTCTTTTGATAGTCTCGATCACCTCTTGATCTGATGCGCCTTTCTGTATAGAGATCTTTTTCTCTGTAGGCTCTATATGATCTATATTTACTCTTCTTCTCTTAACACCGGTGATCTCCTTAGGCCCTGTTATAAGAACATAATTACTATCTATTATGTCTACTATCACGCATTTTTTCCCAGCTTCTCTCCCCCTGAGCTTGACACAGATCCTCCCAACCTCTATTGCTGGCATTTTTAGTCCTACTAACATTCTAGTTCAGAGCCTATAAGGCTGATGATGGTATCAAAAGAGTTCTCCCAGCCTACACTGTATATAGCATTTGGTTAATTTCCTTTAGAACTTTAGAGGATTTCTATATGATGGAGTGAACCGTAGGGGTTCGGGTTTTATTGGGTTTGGTTTTTGCCAAGCCCTCTTCCCTTAGCTTCAAAGCCCTCGGGATCCCTTTTCATCGGGATCCATATCACAGGGCTCCACC
>JAVVGG010000190.1:0-3005 GCA_032249275.1 Desulfurococcales archaeon | reverse complement strand
GATCGAATGGCTTAGCAACCTTATACCCAGGATCCCTACTCATAAGCAGAGATTCTAAATCCAGTTCAACTCTCTCCCCCAACCTCTCAAGCCTCCCCTCAGAATACCTCTCAAGAACCTCAATGGGATCCATTCCAGACAGTCTATAAACCTCGCCATCCAATATAGCGTATAACTCATAAACCCCTTTCCTAATAAGTCTCAATATCTTCATAACATCACCGAGGATAAGTCTGTTAATAAGAAATATATAGTTAACTGAGCCAAGACGGAGACTCCGATCTCATACCTACAGGTGATAATTTCGATTCTATAACATCAAGCTAATAAGCATTAAAAAGCGAGGCTTTCGGTTGTTAGTTTAGCGGTATATTGGCTATTTCTTGGAGTGTGTTTATGCTGAATAGCTTTACCATGTTACTGGATATTGTGTATATAGTCTCGCCTATATATATAGATCTCATTGCCTCTCTATGCTCTAGTATCCTCTGTAGCCTTACACCATCGGCTCCATAGCTTATCACGGCTATGCCCATAGTGTTTCCAGAGACCTTTACTATCGCTATTGGTATCATGATAAGCCCCTTTTCTGGGTGTATTGTGAATGCGTGGTGATCCAGTAGAACTGGAGTTGTGGCACCCTCTATCTTGAGGAAGGATATCTCAGCTATGTTTCTGGGGTTTGATATGTTGAATAGTGATATCTTTAGATCTCTATCCTCTAGGCCCACCCCTAAGAGCATGTTCCCCTGGAGTGGGTGTAGATACTCGCTGAAGCCAGGTATCTTTATATACCCCAGGACCTCGGGCTTCCCCGGGTCTCTGACGTCTATAGCGTATAGGGGATCCACCTGTCTATATGTTACGAGGTAGAAGATATCCCCTACAAGCCTCGCAGCATAGATCCTCTCACCCCTCGCCAGCCCCTCTAGAGAGCCCACTATCTTCATATTCTCGGGAGATACTATGTAGACGTTGTTATATGTCTCGCCCAACACTGCTAGGGAGACAGAGATCCATATTCTCGGCGCCAGACGCTCTGCATAGGCTGGCAGCGATATATATCGATCACTACATCTCGCATCGACACACTCAACAATCCTAACAGTTATATTCCCACCCCCGCCCTGGATGCTGGGCGATATAATGCTGGGCATTGTGTATATCAGCCTGGGAGAGAGGTTAGACGCTGTGGTTGCTAGTATCAGGTATCCCCTGTGCTCCTCCATCGAGAACTGATCCAGTATGTGGCCTGGAACATCCACAGATCCTCTATAGCCTATACTGATCCCCTTGACATCCAGGATATGGATCCTAGTCATATCTCGGAGAACATATGTGGAGAGCCTTGCAGACGCGTTGGATATAATAGATAGAGCTTCCCCCTTTTCAAGGGCTGACAGATAGCTGGTGGCTATCCCCAGAGCACCACTTATATTCCCCCTGCTCATCTCATCCAACATCCTAGATCCTATATCATGTGGCAAGAGGCTCGAAAGGATCTCCACAGCTTTTCCAGAGGCTAGATCATATGGATAGATATAGGAGGCTATATACAGCTTGGACGGGCTCATATAGATCCAGGTTGTGGGGGATGTTAGAAGGGAGATCTCGGATCTAGCGCCGCTAGAGAGATCTATAGACGCTACTGTCACAAACCTAGAGGGCCTCTGATCGACGAGGAAGATCTGCGAGGGCCTCAGAGGAGCACCATTTACAAGAGGTATGATCTCTGGAGATGCTGGGGATGATAAAACTATATAGACGGTGCCGTTGATCATCCTAGCACCTACCAGACCCCCGCTATAGCTGATCCTCTCCCTAAGAACAGGTTTAGACGTGTTGGAGATATTATATATATAGATAGAGGTGTTAGAACCATAGATAATTGGGTATATAGCTGGTATGGCCGCATCCCTGTAGATAGCCCATCGATCTCCAGCGATCACTGCCAGCATATCCCCCCATAGAAAGGCACCTCTAGAGCTGCCGTTGATCTCAATGATCGATAGAAGCCTCCTCCCAAGAGCATCTACTATATACACCTTTCCATATGAAGAGATAACCAATAGCCTGCCATCCGTCTTCACAATATCGAGCTCATCAACACCTCTAACCTGTACATTTGTAGTGGAGAAAGCAGGTGTACCAGCACTCGAAGAGACCAGAGAAACTGGGGTGATCCGCGGAATCGGAATCGTAGGCAAGACCTCAGGAGAAGCCCCCGGGATTAGCGGCTCCACAGCCTCCGAAATAGATGAGAGGTACCTCCTGATCTCATCATATGATGAGAAGCTCCTAAAAGCCCCAGCCACAGAGGATAGGTTAGCTCCAGGAGATACATAACCATAGCTAGATCCCCCTCCGGATGCCCAAGAAGTTGTCCAGGAACCTTTAGAAGAATCTGGAGGTGAATATCTAAGCCCCATATAGGTTGTGAATACAGCAGCTACAACAATGGCCGATAAAACAACCAAAGCAATATACCTCCTAACCCTGCCAGAATCCAATCGCATCCCCATAAAGATCTGTGGGGAAACTTATTAAGTATATGCTTTGTACACCAACAATTTATGCCACTACACGAAAGCGTTAAAGATCTTTATAGCTAGAATCCCACTCCAGAAATAACCCCTCCCAACCCTGAATAACAGGAAAGTTCAGAATACATCCCCTTTTAAAGGGTTTAACCCTAGGGAGGATCTCCGGCCCATCACCCCTATCCCTCTCATAGAGAAGATGTTGCCAAAACCTCCCAGCCCTAGAGAGCGGTGAAAAAGCCAGCTGGCTTTATTTCTTCTTCCCGTTATATTAGCCCCGATCATCTCCAGAATATCCCAAGATGATCTAGATCGAAGTTTTTGAGGCTAATAAGCGTTGCGGCCATCAAAAACAAGGATCAAAAGCTAGATTTTCGCTTAAATACTCCCAAAACATAAATAATAGTAGATAAATTTGATCTACTATAGAACTGGACAAGATCAAAAAGAGACCACGTGGATCGG
>JAVVGG010000189.1:0-3020 GCA_032249275.1 Desulfurococcales archaeon | reverse complement strand
CTAGAGAGCTTGTAAACCCCCTTTTTACGATTAAGAAGAGGTTTTCTAAGACCGTGAATGTTGGTACTAGTGAAAAGCGCTGGTGAACCATATATACACCGTTTGACATAGCATCTGATGGCCCTCTAAACTTTACTCCCTTCCCATTAACGTATATATCCTTTTGTTAACCTTAGGAGGCCCGATAGTATTTTCATAAGCGTGGTCTTGCTAGCCCCGTTTTCACCTAGAAAACCTAAGATTTCCCCTTTATATATATCTAGGTCAACATCGTTAAGGGTGCGTGTGCCATCTGGATATACTTTCACTATATCCCTTATCTATATATACGGTTCTTCCTGATCTTTATAGTTTTCCATGATCCATGCTTCATTTATTATAGTTATTCTGAGGGCAAATTATATTAGCAAGTAATAGAGAAGCGCAATCTATATAAGCTCTTCTGAATACTCTATCAACGATCAAAAATGTCTGTTTGTTCGAAGATTAGATATGTATGGATAGACGGGGGGCTCGTTGAATGTGAAAGAGCATCTGTGCATGTGCTAACACACGCACTACATTATGGTACAGCGGTCTTTGAGGGTATCAGGGGATATTGGAGTGAAAGAGCCAAAAATCTGTATGTGTTTAGGCTTGAGGATCATATGAAGAGGTTGGTTAACTCAGCTAAGATCATCGGACTTAGACTCAATTACAGTCTTGAAGATCTTATAGGGGCTGTGATAAGAACAATAAGGGCTAATGAGTTTCAGGAGAACATATATATAAGACCTATAGTATTTGCTGGAGAGGGTAGCATATCGTTAGATATATCGAAGATCCCTACTAGGGTCTCTATAGCAGCGTTTCCATTCGGCCACTATTTGAAGCCAAAGGGTGTCAGGGTGAAGGTTGTAAGCTGGAGGAGGGTTCCTAACTACTCTATGCCGGTTATAGCAAAGGCATCTGGAATCTATCTCAATTCAGTATTAGCACTCTCAGAAGCCATATCCTCTGGCTATGATGAGGCCATACTACTCGATTGGAGGGGCTATGTATCTGAGGGTTCTGGAGAGAATGTATTTATTGTGAGGAAAGGCACAATTTATACTCCACCTATATATGCATCGATATTGGAGGGAATCACAAGAGATACTGTGATAAGGATCTCCAGGGATCTTGGGTATGGGGTTGTTGAGAGAGACATAGCCAGGGAGGAGCTATACATCGCAGATGAGATCTTTATTAGCGGTACAGCAGCAGAAATCACACCAGTGATCGAGGTTGATGGAAGAACCATTGGTACAGGCTCTCCAGGGCCTTTAACGGAGAGGATCATAGAATATTATAAGAAAATAGTATATAATGAAGTGCCTAGATATAGCGAGTGGATCACCCAGATCTATTAGCTCTCCATAGAAGAGAATCTCATTATAGTCAATGCTATATGCTTGATACCGTTAACGAAATCCTGGATTCTTATATTTTCGTTGGGCGCGTGAGCCCTAGACCCATAGTATCCAACACCAGAGCCTGTCATAGGGGTTTTTGCTATATTTGTAAAGTAATATATGGGGCCCGAACCTCCCGATAGAGGAGCTATGCTGGGCTCTTTACCATATGCTTCAACAGCAGCTTCTACAGATGCTCTCACTATTTTTTCATAGGGGTTGGTATATCCGGATCTATACATGCTATGAACCACAATCTCGGCGTCTTCGAAGCCTTTTTCAGCTATATATTTTTTAAACCTATCAAGGATCTTCTCTGGATCCTGCCCCGGTACTGGTCTAATATCTATTTTAGCACCAGCTATAGAGGGTACAATGGTTTTTGAGCCCTTACCTGTATATCCAGAGTAGAGACCCGAAACATTTAGTGATGGCTCTAGATAAAGCTTTTTGAGGGCATCATAGCCCTTGACTCCTCCAACGAACTCTCTTAGACCTAATTCCCTTGCCATTTCCTCGAGCTCTGAGAAGTCCATTTTCCTTATTAGCTCCTCCCCGATCCTCATGAACTCAGGATCTATATCTTCATGGAATCCTGGCACATGGATCTTCCCGCTCTCATCTTTCAAAAGGGTTAGAAGCCTAGCCATCCTCCACACAGGATTAGGTACTAAAGGGGCATTACCGCTATGTACATCTCTAGAAGGACCTCTCAGTATTACTTCTATATATAGCATGCCCTTGAAACCCAATGTAATTCCGAGCCTCCCATCCCTCCTCACATACCCCGTCTCCCATATACCGCCGTCTGATTTTACCCACTGCTTATTCTCTTCAACGATCTTACCTATAGTTGGAGATCCTATCTCCTCCTCACCCTCGATTAACAACTTGATCTTTAGATCCATAGCATCTAGATAAGGGGATAAAGCGTCCAGAGCGCAGATTCTCGCAGCTATATTACCTTTATTATCTGCAACACCTCTTCCAAATATGAAGTCACCTTTCCTAGTAAGCTTAAACGGATCGCTCTCCCATAGCTCAAGAGGATCTGGAGGTTGGACGTCATAGTGGTTATATATTAATATACATTTAGATCCAGATCCTATCTCTGCTAAAACAGCTGGATAACCTCCCCCACTAGTAATCCATGCCTTGAAACCCCTTTCCCTCAATATCGACACTAGATACTCCGCACACCTATCCATGCTTCTCCCGCCCCATGCTGCTACGGTTTGGTGCTCTATGAGACTAGCAAGGAGATCTATATATTTCTCATAGCTTTTATTAATATATGTTAAAGCCTTCTTCTTCAGATCTTCGATCCTGGTTTCCATAGAACCACCGATTACTATCTTAGAACAACAATATATAGATTTATATTATTAGCTAGATTATGGTTTTTCTAGTCTCTCAGCTACTATAGATACATAGGTTACCTTGGGTTTAACTTAGAGTGTAGATCAGCATAGCAGGGCTTCACCACATTATTTTATACACCCTTCTAACTATTGTTTTATAGACTGGTGAATGAGGGCTATAGTGACCACTAGGGTGAGGCGATAACCTCCTGACCGCTTGTCCCCC
>JAVVGG010000188.1:0-3026 GCA_032249275.1 Desulfurococcales archaeon | reverse complement strand
TGGGTGATACTTGGCTCATTTATTGATGGTGAAATTGTTAAAAGGGAGGACACTCCTAGGATTAAGATCTTGAATCCTGCTGATACTAGAGAGGAGATTTCTATATTCTCGGGAGCCTCCATCGATGATGTTAAGCGGGCTATTGATAGTGCTTATGAGGCTTTTAATAAGTGGTCTGGAGTTCCTCCGCATGAGAGGTCTAAGATCCTGTTTAGGGCTGCTAATATCATTGAGCAGGAGCTGGAGGATTTTGCAAAGCTCTTAACTAGGGAGGAGGGCAAAACGCTTAGAGAGAGTAAGGTTGAGGTTGAAAGGGCCATTGGGATACTCAGGTTCTATGCTGGTATCGCTCCCAAGGTAGGGGGTAAGACGCTTCCATCCCAGTTCCCGAATACCATGGTGCTTACTGTGAGAGAGCCCCTGGGCGTTATTTCTGTGATAACACCTTGGAACTTCCCAATAGCTATTCCCGCTTGGAAAATAGCTCCAGCTCTTATAACTGGGAACACTGTTGTCTTTAAACCCTCTTCTTTAACACCTACTATTGCCATGAAATTTGTTGACGCTTTATACAGGGCTGGTCTTCCTAAAGGCGTTTTGAATATGGTAGTTGGCTCAGGATCTTCTATAGGTGATGAGTTAATAGTCAATAAGAAAATCTCTGCGGTAAGCTTCACAGGCTCTACAGAGGTTGGGCTTAATATCCATAGAAAAGCTGGGGATCTCGATAGATTCTTAAGAATTCAGCTAGAGCTCGGTGGGAAGAACGCCTTAGTAGTTGCTGAAGACGCTGATCTCGGTGAAGCTGTTGACATAGCTGTGAGAGGAGGCTTCGGGTTAACAGGACAAGCGTGTTCAGCTACAAGCAGGGTTCTTGTGCATTCCAGCAAATACGACGCGTTTGTAAGAGCCCTCAGCGAGAGAGCGTCCAAGATAAGGGTTGGTAATGGGCTTAGGGATGATGTCGATATGGGTCCCCTAGTAAGCCTAGATGCTAAGAGGAAAGTGAAGAGATATATTGATATAGGTATTTCCGAGGGCGCTAAACTCGTATACGGCGGCTCTCCATTGGAGGAGGATGAATATAGATACGGGTATTTCTTCCAACCAACAGTATTTGCCGAATGTACAAAGGATATGAAGATCTTCAGGGAGGAGATATTCGGCCCTGTTATATGTGTAACACCGTATAGGAGCTTAGATGAAGCTATAGAGCTCACGAATTCTGTGGACTATGGGTTAGTGGCTGGGATAGTGTCTAGGGATATGTCGAAGATCATTAGATTTATTGAAAAAGCCGAGGCAGGGGTTATAAGGGTTAATATGCCTACAGTAGGCATGGAGTACCAGGTTCCATATGGAGGATTCAAACTCTCAGGAAACGATCTACATAAGGAGCAGGGTGAGGAGGCGATAGACTTCTACACAAGAGTTAAGGCTGCATACATTAGATATTAGATACTGAGAATCAGAGGGTGATCCCTAGGTATGTATAGCCACTGGCTGTTTTCAAGCTACATATTCCACTCGCCCACGAGGCTTATCTTTGGTCTTGGAACTAGGAAGATGGTATCTTCAGAAGCCTCTAAATATGGTAAGAAGGCACTTATAATCATTGATGGAAATATAGAGGCTATTAAAAAGGAAATAGAGGGATATCTTGAGCAATCATCGCTCAAAGTAGATATATATGATAAAATCTATAGCGAGCCAACTGTAGAAAGTGTTAACGATGCTCTAAAATATGCACGGTCCATAGAACCTGATGTCATAATAGGGGTTGGGGGTGGGAGTACATTGGATACGGCAAAGGTTGTCTCAGGTCTTCTCATCAATAGGATGGATATAAGGGAGATCTTTGGCGTTGACAGGGTTCCCAGAAAAGGTATACCCTTGATCTTGATGCCAACCACTGCTGGAACCGGTAGCGAAGTTGATAGAACAGCCGTTGTAAGTGATGGATACATTAAAAAAGTCGTGATCAGCCATAATATAGCTGCTGATACAGCAATCGTAGATCCCGAGCTCACCGTTAGCTGTCCTCCAAAGGTAACAGCATTCACCGGAATCGACACATTGACACACGCGATTGAGGGAATGATATCGTTGACATCGAGCCCGCTTATAGATGCCCTGGCCCTTGAGATAGTGAGGCTCGTCGATAAATACCTTAGGAGAGCATATTATAATGGGAGAGATATAGAAGCTAGATTCTATATGAGCTTCGCTGCAACCCTCGGAGGGTTTATACTCAGCTCCACAACCATGGTTTATGGACATTCCATTAGCTATACATTATCAAGATACAAAATACCGCATGGCCTCGGGACAGGATTTGCCCTCCCATATATCGTAAAAATTAATGCAGACCTGGTACAGGAAAAGATGTTAAGAATAGCTAGTACATTAAATATCGAGGATAAAGATCCCAGGAGATCCTCTAGAAAGGTAATAGAATGGATCACACAGCTCCTCCAAGACCTAAGGATCCCGAGAAGCTTAAGGGAAATGGGCATACCAAGAGAAGATCTCAAAAACCTAGCAAGGGAGATGATCGAAGTATATCCTAGACCAAATAATCCAAGACAACTAACAATAGAAGAAGCAGAAAAACTATATGAAGAAATGTGGGACGGCACGCTAACTTAACAGCTCTTCCCATAAAGAGATTTAAACTCCTTTGAACAAGGATAAAGTAGTATATTTACAATTTTATATATAAGATTATAATATTAGTATATATAGTTTTATAGATTCATTGTTCTCTAAAGGTCATAGTCATTCTCATATTATCTTGCTTTGGCTTGTTATGCTTCTAATTCGCAGATTTCGATCTCTATAGCCATCGAGAGATCTTCGCTTTCCTCATATAGATCTCGAGATCTCTGCGGTTTCTTGTATTAACCGTTGAGCTCAGCAAAAGGGGTCTCTATCTACGCTTATACTAAAACCCAGAATTTCGAGGCTCTCTCCGAGCAGAACCCTCATATAGGACCTTAGTCTTAAGAGCGATAAGCATCAAAGCT
>JAVVGG010000187.1:0-3040 GCA_032249275.1 Desulfurococcales archaeon | reverse complement strand
ATCGAGATGGTTAGCAAACCCTCACCGCCAGAAGCAATAGAGCCCCTCCAAAACGATCAAAGCCTTAGGAAGCTTATAAGCCATAGCCATCCCCGCCCTAAAGGGCGAGGCTTTCAGGTTTTTTGTAAAAGCTCCGTCTAAGGCCTATAGAACAGTGAGTGAGAGTACTTGAATAAAAGATAGTGTGGGTAACAATTTATATGAATTATTAGATATCTATTACCTAAAATTCATATTATGGGGGACATTATATCTGCCAACCTCTTCTCCGCTTTAGAAGGGCGAGGCTCTCGGTTATAGGTAGCATTATCTCTTAAACAGAGATGGGTTAGCTATTAAGATAAGACTATAGGTAGCTGGTGGTTGTGTTTTAATATCTGCTTGGGGTTTAATATAATGGTCTGGAGTATCGCTTGGAAGAGGGTAGAAGACCTACATTCTATGTTAGGAAGTGGCTAGATGAAGAGGAGTTTAGAGAACTGCTAGAAGTTGCTGACTACCTTGGCAGAACCCCGTCTAGCGGTTCTCTCTTTGCTCTAAACCCCTCCAAGATCGCTGAGAAGGGATATGATGAGGAATATGTTGGAGAGCTTATTAAAAGAGTCAATCCCAGTATATCTGAGAGAGAGCTGGAGGATATAAAGAGGTTTATAAGGGATAGGCTTTCTACACAGGCTGTTAGGGTTATTTTGAGGGCCCAGGGGTCAAGTCTTGTTATAGAGCCTAAGGGCTATCTGGGAGATGTTATAGAGGGTATAAGACCTCTTCTTAGGTATGATAGATCTAGGAAGATATTCACCTCATATCCAGCATATTATCAGAGGATTAGAGAGTATCTAGTGTCTAAAGGGATCTATGTTGAGGATCAGATAGGGTTCGCTGTAGACAAGTATCTACCTATAAAGCCCTCTCTATCTATAAAGCTTAGAGACTATCAGGAGGAAGCGGTATCTGCGTGGATCTCGAATAACTATAAGGGCATAGTATCGCTACCCACAGGATCTGGAAAAACTGTTGTTGGAATTGCAGCCGTTGTTAGGAAGCCTGTGTGGACCCTTGTAGTTGCCTTTACTAGGGAGCAGATGAGGCAGTGGAGGGATCACTTTATAAAGGGGTGTTCAGCATCGCCTGGGATCATAGGGCTTTTCTACTCTGATGAGAAGAGGATAGCCCCAATAACTATTTCCACATATCAGACAGCTTTTAGGCATATAGAGAAGCTATCTCAGTACTTCCAGCTCTTGATAGTTGACGAGGTTCACCACCTGCCAGCAGATAAGTTCAGAGCGATAGCCTTGGGCATGTTCTCGCCATATAGGCTGGGGCTGTCCGCAACGGTTACGAGGGAAGATGGGAGGCATGAAGAGCTCTTCCCCCTCATGGGCGGTGTCGTATATCACAAATCCCCCCAGGAGCTTGTTGAGGCAGGCTATCTATCTCCCTATAGGATAGAGACTATAAAGGTGGATCTAACGCCTGATGAGAGGAAGAAGTTTGAGGAGCTGAGGAAGAAGTATAGAGAGCTTTCAAGAGGCATGGAGTTTGAGGAGCTTGTAAAGGCTGCTAAAAACGGTGATGAGCTGGCCGCTGAGGCCCTAAAGGTTAGGAGCGAGCTAAGACAGCTAATCCACAATGCGAAGAAGAAGATCGAGAAGGTGAAGGAGATAGTGTCTAAGGAGCTCCAGAAAGGCTCGAAGATCCTTGTTTTCACACAGTATATAGAACAGGCAGAGGAGCTTGGAAAGGTGCTCGGAGCACCAGTAGTGACTGGGGAGACTGAGAAGAAGGTGAGGGATAGGAATTTCCAGCTCTTCAGAGAGGGCTTGGAGAGGGTGTTGGTGCTAACGACTGTAGGTGATGAGGGGATAGATATTCCAGATGCGAATGTCGGGATCATAGTTGCCGGTACAGGCTCGAAGAGACAGTTCATACAGAGACTTGGAAGGCTTCTAAGGCCTAAGGAGGGTAAGCAGGCAGTGCTATACGAGATCGTTGCTAGAGGGACTCCTGAGGAGCTTGAGTCTAGGAGAAGGAAGGAGGGGTTAGAGGATCTACTCCAATAGGTGGCAAGATAGCTCAGCCAAGCTTTCAAACCGTGTTTAGTGGAGGGAATACATAGATAATATAGATGCCTTTAATTAACATATATATCAGTCGGAAGTTGATCTATAAATGTTTTGAAGGTTTTCGCTAGAGATCTAGAATGTGATGCAAGCTTAATCATTATTAACCTTTAACCGCTTATACAATAAGAGAAGTAGTGGAGAAGTGGTAGTATGAGCGGTGTTGAGACCCCCTCTGGACCTGGCTCCCCAGGTCCTGGGGGCAGTTCTGGCGAGGGACAGGGTCAGGGGCCCGGTGTTAGGAGGAGGAAGGAGGTATATCTGAGGGTTGCTGAGCTTAAGGTGAAGGATAATAGTAAGATCAAGGTTAAGATCGATATAAGTGTGATGAAAGAGCTCGGGATAAATCCCGGTGATGTGGTGGAGATAGAGGGTAGGAAGAAGACGGCTGCAATAGCTTGGCCCAGCTATGGTGAGGATGATCCTGATTTGATTAGGATGGATGCTATTGTGAGGAAGAACGCTGGGATCTCTATAGGGGACAGGGTTATAGTTAGAAAGGCTTCTCCCAAGAGCGCCCAGATGGTTAGAATAGGCCCCGCCCAGAGTAATGTTACTTTTACAAGCATTGAGCCCAGCTTTGTGAGTTATGTTAAGAAGAGACTCGAGGAAATACCTGTAGTGGAGGGGGATATCGTCTATGTGCCCCTCCTAGGACAGCCCATGCCATTCATAGTTGTTCAGACAAAGCCCTCAGGTGTTGTGGTCGTTACAAAGGATACGCAGCTATATATACTTGACAAGCCTGTAAGCAATATAAAGGTTTCAAGGGTAACGTACGATGATATAGGGGGTCTAGGCCATATAATTGAGAAGGTTAGAGAGCTCATAGAGCTCCCCCTAAAACACCCAGAGATCTTTAGAAGGCTTGGTATAGAGCCTCCGAAGGGTATACTCCTCTATGGCCCTCCAGGTGT
>JAVVGG010000186.1:0-3069 GCA_032249275.1 Desulfurococcales archaeon | reverse complement strand
CCCCTACGAATCCACGATCAGTAAATGGGCATTAAGAGAAAAATATGTGCCAATAGAAACCATGGTAACCGAAATAATTAAGAAAAACCAAAATAATTAGCGCGGGGCGATGCAGGTCTGAGAAGGAAATAAAATATAAAGTAACAAAAGATGGATGGATTAACAATATAAGACTTGTGCTTCAATTTAGCATTACCTAGAATATGAGTTGGAGAGGAAATATAGAATTAGGTTTTCTCTACATCTATATTCTGGAGATCTCTATAAGGGTAAAGCTGTGGATTGGGGGTTATCCAAAACGGGCGAGCCCGATAATATAGTTCTTGATCAAAGGGTTATCGAACACGAAGAAATCTGAATCCCAGCTCTGAGAGTATTTGAATGAGAAATTTTATAGCTTCGAAAATCTTTATTTAATAATTTCTTAAGATAAATATCTATGGTATTTTGTAGATATCCTGGAGGTATGGGCTTGAGATGTTAGCTGTAGACGCTAGAGATCTTATCAAGAGATATGTTACCAAGAGGAGGAGAGGTCTTTTTGGGGGAGAAAAGGTAGTTATAGAGGCTCTTAAGGGCGTCAGCTTCTCCTTTGAAAAGGGCTCGATCTTTGGTCTCCTCGGCCCCAATGGTGCTGGTAAGACTACTACAGTCAAGATTCTAGCGACGATCCTACTGCCCGATGGTGGCGATGCGTATATAGAGGGCTTCTCCGTCACTAAGGAAGCTCACAGGGTTAGAGAGATCCTTGGGGTTGTCTTCTCAGCTGATCGGGGGTTCTATGCTAGGCTTACAGGGTTGGAGAATCTTATATACTATGGTATGCTCTATGGTCTCAGCAGGTTTGATGCGAGGAGAAGGGCTGAGGAGCTTCTAGACCTAGTGGATCTAGGGGATTCAAGGCACAGGCTTTATGAGGAGTATAGCCTCGGTATGAGGGCTAGGCTTGCGCTGGCAAAGGCCTTGATCCACGATCCCAGCGTGGTTATTCTCGATGAGCCTACCATAGGTCTTGACCCGGTGTCTTCTAGGAGGATCAGAGAGATCCTTAAGAAACTCTCTAGAGAGGGTAAAAGTATAATGATCACAACCCATAACATGTGGGAAGCCGAGATTCTATGCAACTATGTAGCTGTGATAATGAGTGGGAGGATAGTGGCCTCTGGATCTCCAGAGGATCTTAGGAAGAGATATGGCGGGCAAAGATATGTCGAGATAGAGGTTCTAGATCCTCCAGACGATCTGAGAGTAGGGGATTTTGAGGTTGTAAGGAACGATGGAGAGATAGCCGTGCTTAGAACAAGATCCTCGGAGGATATAGCCTCTTCAATTGAGAAAGCCCTCTTAGAGGCAAGATCTCTGGGCCTTAGGATAGCCTCTATAAGGGTTAGGGAGCCGAGTCTCGAGGATGTCTTTGTAGAGGTGGTAGGCAATCCCACAAAGATCTAGGTTAAGCCCTGTTCTAGCAGTGATGGAAGCTGAGGTTAAGGAATTCATAGTAAGGGATCTATGGTCTATAACTGCTATAATCATCCTCACCTATGTCTTCACAGGCTTTCTATATATAGTGGGCTCGGCCTTTGGGGGATCGTCTGGATCTCTCTCAGCCTCTTCTAACATAGATCCCTTTGCATATAGAGCGGTGGGATCTTCCATCGTTGTACTCTCAATGATGATCTTATCAGCGATGGGGCAATACATATATTCATCGATGCTCAGTGGAAGGCTCGAGGCCCTCCTAGCATCACCTATAAGCCTATCAGCTGTCCTCGTAGTAACAGCTATCCCCATGATGATTTTCGGACTCTCTATCTTTATGGCCACAGCAGCCCCAGCTATATATATAGCTCTCTCTAAATATGGTGTGATTACTGCTATAGAGAGCATAGCTATCATAGCTATTGGTATGATCCCGCTATTCATATTAGGATTCCTCTTATCCATAGCAATCGCTAAACTAGGATCGCCTGTGATACTGAACCTCTTACAGGCATTTATATTCACATTCTCAGGGGCCCTCTACCCACTTATAATCCTACCTGAGTTGCTCAGACTACTACCACTTTCGCTTCCAACATACTATATAGCCGAGGCCCTTAGAGGATTGATATCCAGCGAATCCCAATCGCTAGCTTTGGGTGGAGTGCCCGGGCTTCTTATAGTAACCCTTGCATATGGATCCATAGGATCTATTCTATATAGAAGATTCTCAAGGAGTATTAGAGGTGGTGTTGCTGCGTAGCACTATTTTAAGGAGCTTTTCAGCAGATCTCTGGAGAGGGGTTCTTGTAAACTTCAGAGGAGTAGATCCTTGGGTTGAGATGATATCAAGCCCAATATGGGTTCTAGGGCTAGTACTAGCAATAGCATCTCAAAACCCATCGATACTTAGAGACCCTATCACGGTTAAGGATATATGTTGGAGCATAGTGGTATTCTCCATGATATCTGATAAGCTATGGATAGTTGGGCATATGCTGGATAGAGAAAAGAGGAGCGGTGTCCTTGAGAATATATTAGTGAGCAACATACCCCTTTCTATCCACACGCTATCACCGATAATAGTCTCCATGTTGTGGTCCCTAGCATCGCTCGGAATCATACTTATAACTGTCTTCCCAATACTGGGGGTAAATCCGGCTCCTATTGATCCGGTTCTTACAGCTATAGGCTATATACTCTCGGATATAGTGGCTGCTGGAATAGCAATGCTATATGCACCAGCGGTGATAAAGCTGAGGAGACCATGGATATTCACTACTTTTTTCCAATTCACACTACCTTTGATCTCAGGTATAATACCCCAGAGCTATGTGCCACCAGAGATAAGAGGGGTAATAGCTCTAAACCCGCTCTCCTATCCAGTTGAGATCCTTAGGAGAGGTGCTACTGGTAGTTCATATATCGATGTACAGATCGGCGAGGCATTTATGATATCTATAGCTGGTATAGCGATCCTATATATGATTGGGATACTATCTCTAATAATAGCTAGGAGAATGATAATTAAAAGAGGGGTTTAAAGCAAGCCTAGGAGAATAGATAATCTCAGGCTATAATAGTTTACAT
>JAVVGG010000185.1:0-3075 GCA_032249275.1 Desulfurococcales archaeon | reverse complement strand
AGATCTCTGACTCCCCTCACTGCCCTCCAAATGACAGATGTAGCCCCGAATAGATAGGGAGAACCAATGAACCGTCCTGAAGGGAACTCCCGCCATTCAGGGCTGGGAGGAGGTCAGAAAGAACAAGACTTTGTAAGCTGCTATTCACCGTTGACTCTGAAGATCTAGCGGAGCCCTGGAGCCGTAGATATGCAGAAGGGGATCAAAAGGTGGGATGAGTTTATGCCCATAGAAACAATGGACATGGGTGACCATCTCCTATCTATCTTAATTCTCTATATGTGAATAGCCATGAAAATCTAAACAATAATTGACCTCCTCCCCCGCCCTGAAGGGTGGAGCTTCTAAATGTAAGCTTGATCGATAGGATATAAGCCCCCAGAGCTAGAGGATTTTTGGAGTAGGGCCCGTAGCTCAGCCTGGTGGAGCACCCGGCTGATAACCGGGGGGTCGGGGGTTCAAATCCCCCCGGGCCCACCATAGAGAATTAACTGATCAATTATTCAATTATTATGTTAGTGATACTCTAGCCGTATTCCTCTTCTAATAGAGCAGATCTCACCTTTCTTAGCAATTACTTCTCCTGCCTTTTAAGAACTTAATTTAGCTATTGATGCTCTCCTCGTATTGCTTTTTTACTAGATATTCAATGTTGATCTACAATATAGATAAGATCCTTCTTATCTTTCTTTATATCCGAGCTTTCGATCTATATTCTTAAGAACTAGATCTGAGTTATCTCAACATTTAAACTATGTTTAATATTTTGGGGTTCTCCAGGTTTTAGGACCATCTTTCTAACTTATAAACTAGATGTAGAAAGGCTGTGGAGAGCTTAAAAGTATCACATCGATTTCACCAGAGAGTTTGGGTAGTCAGAACTTTAGGGCTGTATCCTTTTTAATGGTAGTGGGAATGCTTTTATATTTGCTTATTGTCTAAACTTAAGCTTATAAGAATCAGTTCATAATTGTATTGATGATAAGGTGATATCTCTGCTAGATCTTGGGATACCTCGGAATGCTATGACCTTTGGAGCACCCGAGGCCGAAGCCCTGTATGAGGGCCCTACCCAGAAGGGCTTCGGGGTTCCAAGCCTAGCCCTAGATGGGAGCCCGGTGCCGCTGGGCTCAACAGCCACCAGTGAAACCACAGGGCTAGAAACCCTGTGGATCAAGAAACAAAGCAATATTAAACAAAAGAATATCAGAGATAATCAACAACCATCGGGGACAAGCGGTATGTTGTTGAGATATCCTGATGTATGGGTTTTTAATGGTTGCTTTGAGAATTATTATTTCATGAGGTGAGGGGTTGAAGTGGGTAGAGATGGCGTTATAGATAGGGTCTATGATGAGCTCAGATCTATCCTTGGAAGGAGGGTTTCAAGAGATCCTGTCGATATAGGTCTCCATGCTGTTGATGCGTCATCTTACTATTTCATTCCAAGGGATGTTGCAGATAGGTATATACTAGCTCTTCCCCAGGATGTGGAGGAGGTCTCTGAAATAGTAAAGGTTTGTTATATGTATAATGTTGCGATCATACCTCAGGGATCTTCGACAGATATTTCTATGGGGGGCGGGGCTTTGAGTATGACAGCGACGGCCCAGATCTATACATTGGAAAGGGGGATAATACTCCATACAGGTAAAATGGATAAGGTCAACGAGATTTCCGAGGTCGATAGGATAGCTGTTGTAGATCCAGGTCTCAGGATCGATGCTCTTAACGAGAAGCTGTTAGAAACAGATCTATTCTTTCCGGTGGATCCCGCATCTGCTAGAGCAGCAACTGTGGGCGGGGCTATAGCCACCGGAGCTGGGGGGCTTAGGGGAGCTAAATATGGTACAATGAGAGACTGGGTTCTCGGCTTAGAGTTTGTTGATGGGGTTGGAAGGATCCACAGGGTTGGATGTAGAACTGTCAAGTGTAGGCAGGGATATGATATAACTAGGATCATGGTTGGTTCTGAGGGAACACTTGGGGTTATAACGAAGGCTGTTTTGAAGCTATGGCCTAGACCTCCTCACATAGCGAGGATCATGGCTGTCTTCAGAGGCTTCGAAGAGCTCTACAGCTTCTTCCTAAAAGTTAGGAAGGGAAGGGTTCCTCTAGTGGCAGAGTATATGGAAGACAGGGTTGCTGAGAAGGTTATAAGGAACACAGGTATGAACATACCTGTTGGCCATACAATCATATTGGATCTAGAGGCCGATTCCAAAGATGAGGCTGATAGGTTTGTTAGCATGCTAGGGGATTTTGCAAGGAGCAGCGGCTCGATATATGTGGCAACTGCTATGAGCGGTGAGGAGGGGTTTGAGGAGATATATAGATTCAGGAGATCTATGTTCCCGTCCTATGTTAGGCTGAAGAAGCGTAAACATGTTGTAGCTGAGGATATAGCTGTGCCGATATCTAAGATCCCAGAGTTTATCTATAGGATCAGGGAGATCGAGAGGAAATACGGTAGAGAGATAGAGCTGGGAGGTCATCTAGGCGATGGGAATCTGCACCCACATATAGAGGGCGATCTAGAGGATCCCAAAGATAGATCTATTGTGATAAGCATAGCCAGAGACATAGTCGTTGAAGCACTTAAGCTAGGAGGTACATCGAGTTCCGAGCACGGGATAGGATCTATGAAGCTAGAGCTATTACTCATAGAGCTGAGGAATAGAAACTCTGAGCACACGCTAGAGCTGATGGCAGGGATTAAAAGGGTCTTCGACCCTAAATGGATTTTGAACCCTGGCAGGGTGATCCCATATGAGGCAAGGAACAAGATATGATCCCATAGCCAAGGCTAGGGAGGAATTTAACAAATGTGTTTTCTGCGGCTTCTGCGAATCATCATGCCCAACCCTTTCAGAGACGAGTGAGAGGGGCTATGGACCGAGGGGTAGAGTGAGGGTTGTCGGTCTCCTCCTTAACGGCATATACTCGGAGAAAACAGCTGAGTATCTCTATACATGTCTCCTATGCTATGCATGTGTACCCCCATGTCCAACGGGTGTTGATATACCAGGTATTGTAGAGGCTGGAAGAGCTATCCTAGTGAGAATTTCTCAGGGG
>JAVVGG010000184.1:0-3084 GCA_032249275.1 Desulfurococcales archaeon | reverse complement strand
CTTATGACCTTCCCCTCTAGCCTACCCCAGCTTCCGGCTAGCATAACGCCATATCTATTCCATATATGCATCCTCAGCCTGGCCTCCTCAACACCCTTGGGAACAAGCAAGGCTGTCACAGTTGGTGATGTATCATCTATAGAGATTGGAAACGGCTCGAGACTGAGGGAGAATGCGGCTTCCCAAGAGGCTCTTCTGGCAAGCTCATGTCTTCTAAACACATTTTCAAGGCCCTCCTCGAATAGGATATTTAGAGCCTCATCGAGAGCATAGATCAGGGGGTCGCTCATTGTATATGGGAAAACCCACTTGCCATCAAGCATTTCTCTCCATAATTTGAGGGAGAGGTATATGCCTCTATAGCCGGTTCTCTCAATCCTATCCCAAGCCCTCTTGGAGATAGCCATTATAGTTACCCCTGTTGGCGCATTTAGAGCCTTCTGGGAGCCTGCGATGAGAACATCGATCCCCCAGTCGTCGAATTTAACCTCGACACCCCCAACGCTTGAAACAGCATCTACAACTAGATATGTGCCTCTATCCCTTGCAACCTTAGCCACACCTCTTAGATCGTTAAGAAGTGCCGAGGGGGTATCGCAGTGCACGAGGGTTATAAGATCCGCTTCTCTGTTCTTTTCAAGGCTTCTCTCAAGCTCCCCAAGATCAACAGATCTCCTCCAATCGTTAGAGGCAACTAGAATAGGTTCTCCACCATATGCTCTAACAATATCGGCGAAACCCTCTCCATATACGCCATTAGCTATTACAACAACCCTATCACCCTTTCTAACCATGTTGGCAATGGCTATCTCAAGCCCCATTAGAGCCTCCCCAACCATTAAATATACATCAGATCTCTGGGCGGATATGAGATCCTTAACCTTCCCCCTAACACGATTATAGAAGCTAAGAAAATCTGGATCTAGATCTGGATTAGTCGTCTCTCTAGCCATTTGCAAGCCTAACCCTATAGGGGATCTCTGTAGGCCCTGGCGTAATAATATACCTATCAGTATAGATCCTCATTGCAAGCACCATAAAGTTATTGTTAAAAGGGCTTAAAGATAATTATGATCTATATCTCTAGGTATCTAGCATCGATCAAGCTGTTTTTCACAAGGCTAGATACTATATTCAACTCCTAGCCATACTAGAAAAGCAGGGCTATCGGTTATAAAAAATATAGAGCACCTAGGATATATCAATAATGATGATGAGCTGTCGCTCGGTGAGAGATGATCTAATGAACCTCCGCTGATTATCTAAAGCAATATAGCTTTCTCCGCAGCATTGTTAAGAGGAGACACATAAACTGCTAATATTTATTAAGATAATTTTAAAACAGCTAGACTTAGTACACGATGAGATTGAAAGGAGAGATAGTTGTTCATCCGATATATGTAGCTTGTAAACCTTCCTGCTCAGCTATCTTAGCTAATTTCTTATGACCCCTCCCCTTTCAATTCTATAGTAGATCATCTTATTTATGCTGGGGTCTCGGGTGTTAGCCCTCTGGTGGGGGATTAATGGCTCTACCTCAATGATCATCGGGCTGGGGATACGCTTCGGGGTCTCCCCCCATAGGGACATCGGGGCACGCTAACGGGGTGCCCATCCGAGGCACCAACCTCCAAACTCTCAAAGAAATAACCTCATCACGCCGTAGATATCTACCTAGAAAGCTTAAAAACACATACATACCCCATCCTAAAGGACGAGGCTTGCCCTGTTGTTACTTAAAGTCCTACCCTCACTTAAAGACGCTCTTTTAACCTCACCAAGAAGACCCCTCACACTCAAAGACAACTTCCTCTTAGACATCATCACACCGTACACGTATGTACATATAGAGGTATATAAATCTTATTTATCTTAATATGCGTAGATACAATCGAGCTCCTCAGAATACGTACTGTGAAAATAAAATAACTATACTGGAGGAAGTCCGCAATGTCGCGCTTTTACTCAATCATTAGAGTAGCCTATGATCATTAATTTTACAACTGAAAGCCCAGTCCTTAGGAGGAAGTCAGAGCTTTAACCCCTACAGTTAGGGTCTCTACCATCAATGGGGTAGTCCTTTAACACCTCCTAGGAGGTTTGTATAGCTTATCCATAGTATTGCTAAAATGGCTTCCGGCCTTATTAACTTATATGTTTTCATAGGTGCTCTTTGAAGCACCTATACATATTTAGCTCGCTGTGTATCTCTACTCGGTGAATGCATTGCGATCATGCGATAAAATGATTTTTATACACATATCAGACGCTATGAAGGGCAGGGATAGAAAATGCCCGATATGCTATCTTTTAGATAATCTTGAAAATAGATATTATGAGAACCTTCTCTATGAGAACGTCAACGATCCTTCGGTGAGAGAGAATATTAGAAGAAGCCTAGGCTTCTGCCCCTACCACGCGTTTAAGCTGGTTAGCTATGTGAAGAGATCTCCTGGGATAGATGGGCTTGGCTCTACATTAATATATATCGATATGCTTAATCAGTATATAGAACACTTAAGCGCTAGCAGATATGCTCCTACACAGCTCCAAGAGCCAGGGAGACTATGGGCTAGCTGTAGTCTCTGCAGCTACATACGTGAGTTCGAACTAATATATGTGGATATATTCTCAAAATGTTTCGAGGAATCTGTTGCTATATATTCTACCTCATCATCGATCCTCTGCTATAAGCACCTATATATGATCATGAATATCATCGATAGTCAGAGTATGGGGAAATTGATAGATATTCAGGCAGTAAAGCTAAATACTATACTTAAAAATGCTGAGAGATTTGTTGAGAAGCATGATTACCTTTATAGAGGATCTATATTTGAGGATGAAGCTAGGGCGTGGCAGGACGCTATAGAGGTTCTAAAAGGATCTATATCTTCTCAGATAGCCTTAATATCCTCTTACAGAGACCTAGCAATAAGCAATATAAGCCATAAGCTGTGGGGTTTGATACATAGATTATATAGTCGCCATAGGCTATCTAGGAAAAGGGTTGGTGTGTCGGATGAATGATCCTAGGGAGAATATTCTGAGGATGATAGAGGAGAAGAGGAGGAGTATAGAGGA
>JAVVGG010000183.1:0-3112 GCA_032249275.1 Desulfurococcales archaeon | reverse complement strand
TATGGTAGGAATATGAAGGCCTTTGAATTTATAAAGATAGAGGAGCTTCCACCAAAGCCCAGAGATAGGGGTTTAACAGAGATAAGGGGTAGCTACTATATTGTTGTTACACCCACATATCTTAGAGAGCTTTTCGAGATAGCGGGGGACTATATAGATATATACAAGTATTCAGGCGGCTCTATGAGGCTCCACCCGAGGGAGGTCGTGCTTAGGATCAACAGGCTATGCCATGATTATGGGATATTGGTTTCAACAGGGGGCTTCACAGAGAGGGTCTTGATCCAGGGCCCAGAGGCTTTCGATAAATATCTAGAAGAGGCATCCTCCCTAGAGTTCGATATAGTGGAGATCTCAAGCGGGTATATAGATATAGAGGATGAGGATAAGGTAGAGCTTGTGAAAGCAGTTAAAAGGGCTGGGCTGAAGCCAAAGCCAGAGGTATCTCTTGTAAAAGGTGCTGGAGGAGCGCACGAGATATGGGAGACAGAGAATATGCCCTATGACCATATGCTGAGAGATATAGATATATATCTATCCGCTGGAGCCTGGAAAATAATGATCGAATCAGAGGGGATAACGGAAGGAGTTAGAAAATGGAGAACAGATATCGTGGACACGCTTATAAAGAAATATGGCCTGGAGAAACTCATGTTCGAAGCAGCCGAGAGATCTGTATTCAGATGGTATATATACACATTCGGCAGGGATGTAAACCTATTCATAGATCATACACAGGTGATAGAGCTAACAGCGCTCAGAACAGGTCTCTGGGCGCCTAAAGAGCCATGGGGGAAAGTGAGGTATAAATCCCGCTCTACTTAGATCACTTAATCCTCCAGCCATATATTATCTTTTTCCATCCATATGTCTCATTTGGTTATAAGCAACCTTACAAGGATAGGATCCTGTAGGTAGACGAGATCTAATCCACATCGGTTCTTTATTTAATAAAGCAAAGCTACGATTATGTGGCTATGTGTTATAGAGGACTATAGCTGAGACTTATCCTAGAGGAGATAGATTGATGAAGATTTTCCATCTCCAGATAGACAGGATCAACATTTGTATGGATATATTACTTTCCTAGGGGATCTATATTGTGGTGTTGCTAAACAGCATGTCAACGGGGAATTCCACCGGCGTTGGGCTGAATGTGGTTATGGAGATTATTAGGAGTACTTTTGGCGAGTCTTCTAGACAGGTTTTCGAGATCCTTTTAAGGGTTAATAGGGAGGTGCAGGATGAGGAGATCGCCTCTATAAGCGGGCTTCATGTGAATGAGGTGAGGAGGATCCTCTACAAGCTTGCGGAGCACGGGTTTGTAACCTCTAGGAGGATAAGGGATAGGGAGACTGGCTATTATGTGTATTTCTGGAGGGCCAATATCGAGTATCTCCCCCAGATACTAATTGCAAGGAAGAAGCTTGTTATGAATAGGCTGATCTCTAGGCTTAGATATGAGGAGACATATGTCTTCACATGCCCGGGATGTAAGAACAGCGAGAGGTTTTCGTTCGACGATGCCCTTTCAAATGACTTTAAATGCCCCCACTGTGGCGCCCCACTATCTCCTATTGATAACTCGCTGATTATTAAGAGGCTTAAGGAGCTTATAGAGCTTATAAGATCAGGAGTGGAGAGGGATGAGAAGAGGCTATATAGCAGGGGTCGTTGATCTCTTCTCAGGTGCTGGTGGGTTTTCAAGAGGGTTCTCCGAAGCCGGCTTCGAAATATTGATGGGGGTTGATAGCGATAGAAGCGCTATAAGATCCTATAAGGCCAACTTCCCAGAGGCTGTGGCCCTCCAAGAGGATATCCAGGAGTTAGGGGGAGAGGATATAGTATCAATACTAGGTGGGAGACCTCTAATAGTGATTGGAGGCCCACCATGCGAGGCATTCACAGGAGCTAACCCCGAGAGGATGAGAGATCCCCTTGACAGGCTCTATAGAGATCCTATTGGGAGGCTTGTGATCCACTTCATAAGAATCGTCTCAGAGCTAGAGCCAGTAGTATTTGTTATGGAGAACGTCCCAGGAATCATGGAGCCTCCGTTGGACGGGGTTATAGAGGATCTATTTAAGAAGGCTGGGTACAAAGAGGTCTATTTCAACATCCTCAGAGCAGAGGATCATGGAACACCTAGTAGGAGGACGAGGGTATTTATATCTAATATAAAGATAAAGCCTAGAAAGAGAAGACCTCCAACAGCTGGCGAGACCCTCTCAAACCTCCCACCCCCAGGCTCCGGAATCCCTAACCACGAATATGTAAGCCTATCATCTAGGAAATCCAAGAGGATAGCGAGGATAAGGAGAGGCGACTCTCTATATTTATTTGAGGGGGCCGGCGGTAGGAGATTTCCAAACTATATAAGGATAGATCCAAACGATATAGCTCCGACAGTCATGGGCTCCTCGAGATTCATTCATCCATATGAAGATAGGCTATTAACTGTTAGAGAGCAGGCAAGGCTCATGGGCTTCCCAGATAACCATATATTCTTAGGCGGCAGAGACGAGCAGTACAATCAAGTTGGGGAGGCAGTACCCCCACCGCTAGCAAGGGCTATAGCCGAGGAGATTATAAGGGCGCTGGGGCAAAATATGAAGTAGCGTCCCGGCATCTCTCAAGGCGCCAACAACTATTGCCTAATTATAGATACAGTATTTAAAATACCTTGTATAGGAGAGGATGCCTCGATATTTATCTCATCTATCGGCTATTCTAGCTATTATTATGTTTAATTTCCATAACATATTTATTGATCATTTCTTCAACTATGGCTCTATATCTATTTAGATTCTTTTCTTTTAGTTCGCACATTGAGAGGAGCCCTGAGAGTCTGATCACCTCCGTCCTAGCTTCATCGAGTTTTGTTGCAAGTTTGAAGTGGAGTGATGCTTCTATTGAGGATAGCTCTAGGAGCTTTTTTAAGAGATCCTCTATATTCTCTCCCCGACCCTCTATCTCTCTATGCATTTTCTAAAGACCTCCTGGAGGGAATATATTGTTTCGAGATCTCTTTCAACCTCATCTAGCCTTCTCCTTAGATCCTCTATACTCCTCCTCTTCTCCTCTATCATCCTCAGAATATTCTCCCTAGGAT
>JAVVGG010000182.1:0-3116 GCA_032249275.1 Desulfurococcales archaeon | reverse complement strand
TAGCCTGATAATCTATCTCCATAAGCTCTTCTCTAAGCCTTTTCTTAAAAGCCCTATCCCTCGGAATATTGGGATCATCACCTTCGAACCTCTGATCACTACTAGCTTTTTACCTTTTCTAACAAGCTCTTGGAAGCAATATCTCCACTTGATAGTATCCCAGATTATATCTATAGCATTCTGTAGAGCCTTGACATACCATGTTATAAGCTTCGAGACCCTATCATCTCTTATAGGCACAGAATATGCTCTCACAAGCTCAAGGATTTGGCAAACCTCTAGACATAAGCGGCAAGACTCAATAGCTCCATAAAAAGACTATATATTAACCATATTAACCCCTATAAATAGATATGAAACTCAAAACAGTTTCTTTAGGCTTCCATAGACGGCTGCCAAGCCATGTAGAGATCTAATTCTTGGCGCTGCTGTTTCGTTTGACGAATATCATGGGTCAAAGCAATTTCGTGGAGATGCTGCATGGTTCTGGCAAATATATGAGGGGATAGTAGTTAAAGATCAAAGCTATAAAGTTCTAGCTCATATATCTCTTAACTATGTTTCTCATCCTTCTACCCGTTCCTCTACCCTTACCATTCTGCCTAGCTTTACGATCTTGTCTGGATACACAACGATTCCCTTATCCGTTATATCGAATCTATGTCTTTTGAGGCTATGGCTGGTTCCTCTCATCTTCCACACTATTAGGCTTCTGATTAGCTGTCCATCTACTTCATCTAGATCGAGTCTTATTATCCCATCCGCAGCGTGCTCAACACCTGGGCCTCCGAAGCCTTTCTCTGTTACGGAGACCTGGCTCACAAGGATCCCTGTTAGCCCTAGCCCTGCTAATACTCGCTTGAGGGACATAACAATTTTTCTCGCCATGGCGGGTTTCGCTAGGTAGAGGGTTGAGACAGAATCTACAGCTATTCTCTGGGCATTCGTCTCTTTTATAGCGTTTCTCAGAACATCTAGAAACTCATCTATATTATCTACATCGCTCACAACATACTTCTCCCTCTTAGCAGCCTCTCCAATACCTCCTGTGAATGCATCTACTATGGCGAACAAGCCGTCCTTCTCATATTTCCTCACATCCCATCCGAACTGGGACATGTTAATCCTAACCTGCACAGGGTGCTCCTCGAGGGCTACAAAGATGCCTGGCTCTCCCATTTGGAGACCGCTCCATAGATATTGATATGAGAAAATCGACTTCCCCGTTCCAGGTCCCCCGCTGAGGAGAACCACATTCCTTTTCGGAATACCTCCGTTCAATATCTCATCTAAACCCGGTATCCCCGTTTTCGCCCTTTCAACCAAGGATGCGCACCACCTCCGAATGCTCAGCTCCTATATATATTTGGCTATCTAGCATTAAGCCATATAACTGGATCATCCCCCGATGTTCCGACGATATGAAGGGATAAGCTATTTCTGCTGCACCCTAGATCTAGATGTCTGTGTAGATGTGGTTCTCTGCTGCCTAGCCTGGGTACCTGGTGCTTGTTGCTGTGTCTGCCTAGCCATAGAGTATCCTCCTGGCCTGGCCCACGGACTCCACGCTGGGTTGGGGCATTGGGGCCTTTCTCTACACGTGATGCAGCTAATATAACATATGTTCTCAAGGGGGTGGAGATAGCATGGCTTGACAATATTATAGGAGCCACACCAATCACATCTCATCCAATATATACCCATCTTCGCCCAGCAAAAATTAAAAGGGTTAGATAGAATATAAATAATGGGCCGGTAGCTCAGCCTGGAAGAGCGCTCGGTTTGCACCCGAGAGGACCCGGGTTCAAATCCCGGCCGGTCCACCAGACTATAAAAATCCTTAAACCAGGCCATGGCTCAAACTATTCTCGCTCCATCGAAAAGCAGGATTTCTTAAAAAGCTAGCTGAGATTACAGGTCTTCCCCTAAAGGACAAGACCTTCAGCTATGATAGTTCCGTGTTCTAAGATTATGAAATAGGGAGTAGTTGAGGTCTATTTACTATTGCTATTAATGCTATACTCATACTCTGATAGACCAGCTTCTGGTTTGACTGAACCATGAGTATTAATTAGACCCCTAGATCCTCTAATAGTTTTTTCATAACTCTAGCATTTTCTAGCATATAGTGGTTGTTGTTGAAGAAAACATAGATCCTATTTTGTGCTCTCTTGATCACTGTTAAAGCTAGGTGCCTTAACTCCTTAATATTATAATTATATAGATACCAGGTGTTTCTACCATGCAATCTAAGGTATATGGTGTCCCCGCTACTATTGATCCATGTGGCCACAGGTGAATCTATAGATACAAGAGTTATCCCAAGATCCTTGCAAAGGTTCACCGTAGTCTCGTTAAACCAGGATTCATGTCTAAACTCCACAGCCAGTCTCTGCCCTAGATTGACACTTCTAATATAGTCAGAAAGCCTAGCTATATTCTCTCTAGTAGCTCTAAAAATTGGCGGGAGCTGTAATAGATAGAAATCTATAAGATTATCCATGGGTTTGAAGATCTCTGCAAATCTATCCCATACCTCGAGAGCTTTACCAGATAGCCTGTAATAATGAGTTATATATTGGCTAACTTTAACAGACCACCTAAGATTTCTTCCTTTCGAGCTCCAGCTTCTAATCTGGGACGGATATGGTATTCTATAGAACGAAGCGTTAAGCTCCACAGCATTTAAACCAGAATACTTAACATACCAGTCTAAGCTGTTATTTGGATTCCAATCGTAAAGCCATCCCGAGGCTCCAACATAGGCCTTCATGTTAACCCTACACTCCCAAAGGCCACTGAATATCAGTTAATGTCAGGAGCTTTAAACATAGTGATGCTATTAGAATCTCTATTCCCTGCTCTTGCTATACCAACAAACTTAAACCTAACCCTGAAGCTGAATTTTCGCATAAATTCTACAGGTTACAACTGAAAACCAACTTTTTAAAATAAAGAGATAGTCAAGCTACCGATCCTTATATTTAAGCATAACCCCATATTCACTTACTGATAAACTTCATAGATATTGGGGTTGTCTCACCATATTACTATGCTTTAACCAGATCCACAGGTAGGATTCAAATTAATTATATGCCCTTTTAAAGTTTACCTAA
>JAVVGG010000181.1:0-3130 GCA_032249275.1 Desulfurococcales archaeon | reverse complement strand
TATGATTTTAGGAAGTTCTGAAATATACTTCGGTATATTAGAGATCCACGTTGGATTGGCGATATACGGCGTTAGATCTGGACAGTTCACTCCAAGGGAGATCTTAGCACATTCAACCATATTTTCTGAATCGTTGTCCCAGTAGAGCTTATCTCTAGAAGCTTTATTTATTATATCCTTAATAGATCTCATGGAATGGTGATGGAGAAGAATAGCTATAATGTGAGGTAGAGCCGAGATGAGGCCGAACTTCCTATCTATAGAGACGGAGAATGCATATAGAGAGGCGGCGGATATAATCTCATGGTAAGGAGCTGTACACCTCTCTCTAAGGCTCTCCTGGTTCTTCTTAGTACATTTACCTAGGTCGTGGAACGCTATTACGATCTCTACAGGGTCGCATTTGATAAGTGGCGATATATTCTTCACGTTCTCATCGATCGAAAAAGTAGCCCTTATAGCTTCTACTATCATCTCATAGGCTTTGCTAATAGCTGATTTAACACCCTCATCTAAAGATCTATATTTTTTAAGCATAGATTGGATATGATCCTCCATAGATTCGCAGCACTTATCCTTATGCTCTCTATTACACCCGGCGATGTAGGATTCTCTACAGGCTTTTGAGACCAATCCCGTGGACACCCCCATCGTAGAGAGTAGACGGGATTGCAATGCTAGGATATTTAATGGGAAATGATAGAGGGTCTTTGTTAAGCTCTCTCCTGAGTCTGTTCAAAACCTCTAAGTCGATATGCTCTGCCTCTAAGTCTATATGCTTTCTATATCCAGATCTCTTGAGGAGATATATTGCAAACCCCTTTCCAATAGCTTTTTCAGCATAGGAGAGCATATGATCGCATGGGATAGGTAGTGATCTATACCATAATTCCTTATAATTAAGCGATCTACACTCCTGATCCTCACAAACGTATAGAGAGCATATATTCTCATCCCTAAAGCCTCCAACAATCTTTAAGAACTCATAGACCTTCTTAGAATCAATTAGCGGGTTTGTAAGAGCCTCAAAGAAGCTCTGCAATCCCAGGGAGGGTTTTCTCCAACGGCTTGATGACCAAGCAGCATCTATGATATCCATATATCCTGTGAAGCTTCTATCCAAGGATTTTGGTAGGTGCCAGTTGATTCTCTTACCATTTATTATAGGTTTTAGAATGTCCAGGGTTGTATCTATAAGGTCTGGAGGGTATACTCCAGACCCTCTCTCTAGATCTTCATTGGATGTAAAGATGGCCCATCTCCCCTCATCGAGCCCCTCGCCCCTAGCGAGCCTACCCATCCTCTGGATCAAGCTGCTTGGCGGCGAGATTTGAGAGATCATGGCGTCAAAGCTCATATCAACACCCACCTCTAGAACCTGGGTGCTAACCAGCAGCACACCTTTATTGCTCTCCAACGCGTTAAGCTTAGCTATTCTATCCTCGGGGGTGAACCTGCTATGGATCATAATAACGTTTCCCCTATCCCTAAGTCTCGAGTATATGCACTTGGCATTCTCAACGGTATTTACAACGATAGAGGCCCTTCCCCCACTCTCGGCAATATCTAGAAGCTCTCTAACTAATCTCTCTAAGAGTTCTTCATCGATGCTGCATAGATCCCTCACTTTGATCATGGGGTTTTCTGCCAGCGGCTTAAACACCTTACTAGATTCTATCTCGTAGAAGTCATCACCCCTCTGCGATATATACTCCCCATAATCCACTAGATCTATAAAGCTTCTTCCAATAAGCCCTGTTATATTGTTGAGTAGATAGTTTGAAAGGGTTGCTGTTGAAACTATCGTTAGTGTTTTAGAGCTAGCTAGCGCCCTGATAGATTCAATAACCGCATTCGCCATATTGGTTTCCTCTTCGATAGCCATATGGACTTCGTCTAAAAAGTTAATTGCCGAGAATATCAGTGATCTTGGAACCTCGTAATGGCCATAGCCATCTCCATAGATATTTATAATCTCGTCTGTCGGGAGCTTATAGAAGCTATATAGATATGTATCGAAAGTAGTGATAGTGTAGGGGGCCATAAGACTGTAGGTCTCATGGGCGAGTCCATGCTGTCTTGCAACTAGCTCCATGGATATCTTGTCACCGACTAGCTTGGCTAGTGATCCCCTCACCCTCTTAGCAAGATCATCGATCAGGCTTCTCGTGGGGGCAACATGGATCACGGAAGACGCATGTTGAAAATCCCCCTTGAGAATAGCAAGTAAAAGTGTTATAGAAACAGCTGTCTTACCGATTCCAGGGGGAGCTCTTAGAACAACCACCTTCCCCGATTTAAATGCCTGTTCAACACGATCTAGGGAGTATTCGATGAAGCTCCTAATCCTTCGAGAGCTGTAGAGGCCCTTCTCAACTGTCCACACATATATATCACCCAATCTCATAGAATGTCACCGAATAGTAAGGCCAGTTAACACCTCGACAAGTCTCTTAAAGCAACGAATATTGATTATCTGTCTACCTTCCCTCTCCTCTTGATCTCTTATCGCCCTTGCTATATAGTACGAGGCTTCTGAGGGATCTTTAGACCCTATCAGGGCCTCGTAGAGCATTGTAACAGCGTTGAGAACCTTCGGCTCCTCTGTGCCCAAGCCCCTTCTAATAAAATCCCTCACTTGCTGAAGACAATTACAGCCTAGGTTATCCTGATCACATAGATCGGCTAATCTAGCAATCTCACCCCCAATCGTTAGATCTTCTCTGGAGACCTCC
This sequence comes from Desulfurococcales archaeon, assembly GCA_032249275.1. GTDB lineage: Archaea > Thermoproteota > Thermoprotei_A > Sulfolobales > AG1 > AG1. The sequence continues at coordinate 395 of JAVVGG010000181.1, read as the reverse complement.
GTAAATGTTCTCCCAGCCAGTGCGATCCTGTGGATCCTTAGCCCAACACCTCTCGCCCATCTATTTTCACACTTATCTCCAAATAGTTTCTCAAATAGCTCTAAACCCTCCGGGATGTCTGAGAGCATATCTCCTCTATTTTTAGGATCCTCAAGCAGGATCGCTGTTGCATATATATACAACATATAAGGTATAGTGGGGTTCGTTGGAACATTATATAGAGTGCTAGCCATATTTATAGCGAGCCAAGAGTTTTGGGAGCATCGATCATATATATCAGGGATTGTTGACAAAACCACGCCATCACTTACCCTCATCCCCATATAGGATACTACGAAGCCTGCTAAGAGGAGGGATGCCCAGGCATCGTCCATCCTAACATCTAGATCTAGTTG
>JAVVGG010000180.1:0-3136 GCA_032249275.1 Desulfurococcales archaeon | reverse complement strand
CTGTGTTTGTTATTGGTATTGGGTGTGTTAGTGGTATTAGCTCTGGTGTTTTCTTCGCTGCTAGTATTCCTGCTATTTTTGCTGTTGTTATCACGTCTCCCTTTCTTATCTCTCCTCTCTTTATCCTCTCTATTGTTTCTCTTCTAAGTCTGATCCGCCCTATCGCCTCTGCCTCTCTGTATGTGTCCTGCTTCTGCGTTATATCTACCATCGCCATTTTCTCACCCCTGGGTTATTAGGCTCTTCAATATTCTTATCCTTGTATCGCTCCACACAACCCTGTAGATCCTCATCCTCCCAATTCTAACCTCTTCCACCAGCCCCATCCTAGCTAGATCTTCTAGGTATTTCCTCGCAATAGCCTGGTGAACCCTTGCCTCCCTGGAGATCCTCGTTATATTTGCCTCTCCAATCTCTAGCAAGTACCTCAGGATCCTTATCCTCGCCCTGCTCCCAAGGAGGCTCTCTATGTCAAGTCCTCCTACCATTCATCCTAACCCTTATAAGCTCGTCAACCCTCTTCTCCAGAGGATCTAGAGGCGCTCCCCCAATGCCTACAAGTGTTGTCCTACCCCTCATACCCTTCCCACTAGGTCTCGCCTCTATAATGCCCATCCTCTTCATATTTACAACATATTCGTAGAACTGTGTGTGCCTCCTAGGCTGCTCACCATAGATCCCACATACATCCCTATACTCCCTCTCCATAGCACCCATAGTTATATATGGCGTCTGCGCCTTCCTAAGACCCCTTATAAGGGCCTTCAACGCTAGGAGCTCGTGGAGGCTTAGATATTGAAGGGCATCCGAGATCGTCACAACATCTGGGGCTACAAGACCCCTAGCCCTTCTAACATGCTCTATAGACACAACCTGGGATCCCTCTGAATCAGCTGCCTCGCCAGCTAGCAGGAGGGTCTCTATAGCTGCTCTAGCATTCCCAGGACCCCCTCTATCGATACCCTCGAGATCCGCTATATAGTCTATAATATCATCGCCAACAGTCCCGGGGTGGAAGGCCTCTTCCCTCCTCTGCCTAAGTATATCCCTTAGCTCCCCAGATCTATATGGCTCGAATTCAACAACATATCTCGTTACATAGCTATATGTTGCAGAATCTATCTTAGATAGGTTTGAGAGGCTCCTCATAATCAATATATAGCTTATCCTCTTATGCATCTCGGGATGCTCATCATAGATCCTCATTAGGAAGTAGACAGCATCGCTACCAGCAACATCTACAAAATAGTCGAACTCGTCGAGGGTTACTAGTAGATATGCCCTCTGCCTATCTATATATTGATGCATATAGCTAAATATCTCATGCGGTGAGAAGCCCCTATGGGATATGGGGACATCAGCCTGCCTAGCCATCTCGGAGACAACCTCGTATAGGCTTCTATCCCTGTGGCAGTTTATATGGACATACCTAAGATCTATACCCTTCCTCCTAGCAATAGATCTGAGCTCCATCCCGAAGAGCCTCGTAGTAACAGTCTTACCACTCCCAACACCGCCGACCACCACAGCTTTAACGCTCGCCTCGCCTGGGCTTGAGACGAGGATTCTGAAGATCTCTGCAAGCCTTCTAAGCTGCCTCTCCCTATGGGGCAGGCTAGGCGGTATATACTCTGGATATAGAGCCTCCTTCTTCTTAAACACAGTAGGCTTTACAAAAGCCTCCTCTATAATCCTCCTAGCACTCTCCAGAAAAGCCCCCAAATTGGGATCTCCTAGGAGAGTTATATTAAATAGAGGTTGTCAAAACTTTCGCCTATTCTCAGAGAGAGACTCACCCCTGTAATACCCTATCTAGCAGCTACAATGGGATCGAGGTTTAGGCGAATATATCTCAGAAAGCCGGTATTATAGGTACACAAGTAGATCTATGTGTATATTTGTATACAAAATGTTTTTAAGGTGCATATATGAATATCTTGGGAGCCTTGTCATCAGGCACTAAGAGGTTCGTACCAGTTTCCGAGGGTATAATTAGGGAGGCTATGAGGATCTCTGAGAGGAGTGGTGTACCACTCAGAGACCTAATAGAGAAGATCCTCGAGACGGTTGTTGGGTATATGAGGTATAAACCAAACCTTCTAGAAGTGATCCACCTTCTCGACTCGCTTGAAGATCTCAGGAGGATCGGCTGTGTCATGCTCCCACAGGGTATTGTTAGGAAGATACTATCTAAAATCCCAGAGGAGGATTTCAGAGAGATCCTAGAAGAGCTAGGCAAGGCTGCCTCTTGGTATGGCGTTGTTGCAAAGGCTAAGAGGGGTTCAAACATAGATGACATACAAACAGCCCTCCAGATGTGGATGCCAAACATAGAGATTCACATGAGCAGCATTGACGGGAAGCCAGGTAGATATAAGCTTGTGATATCACCACCCATACATATGATCCCAGACTCATCATCGTCAGAGAGAATGGCCCTCATACTGGAGACAATAGCCAGGAACATAGTCAGCTCTATGGGGGGGTCAATAGAGGCTGCAACGAATTCAAACGGAATAATATCTATGGTGATCACAGTTGGTTAGCAGGAGAACAGTTGGGATAGATAGGGATATAATGGAGAGGCTAAAGGAGATAGCTAGGAAGAGGGGTATGGGGATCTCGCCATACCTTAGAAAGCTGATCCAAGAGGCTTTAGAACTCGAGAAGATGGGCTACTATGCCCCGAGAGCGCTAAAGGAGAGGAGGATCGAAGTTATGCTCGAGATGTTCAACTTCGGCTACATACCCCTAGAAATAACCTCGAACCCGGGGACAGATACAAGGACATATGGAAGGAGGTTGGGGGAGATGATAAAGGAGATCGGGGGGGATGTATACTCAGTTATAGAGTATCTGGGGCAGATGCATAAAATAGCTGTAGTCCAGGATGATAGGATAACAGTATTAACGCCAGTGGGTGTTGAGAATGGCGTTAATAGGAGGGCCCTAATGGCAGAGATCCTCAAGGGAATGGCTGAGGGTGCAAAGCTACCGATCAAGGAGAGTGGAAGCACAGCTGTGATAGAAATGCCTAGGGAGATGAAAGAGGAGCTGAGGAGAAGGGCTGAGGATGAGATAATCCGTCCAAGGGGTAGGAGGGGTATATAGCTTTACAACTGAAAGCCTCGCCCTT
>JAVVGG010000179.1:0-3177 GCA_032249275.1 Desulfurococcales archaeon | reverse complement strand
CGCACCCATAGCATTCAAGCTCTGCTAGAAAGAAGTACTGCCAAGGAGACAGTCTGGTTGGTCTCGAATATATGAAGCTCATGTTTATAGAAGCCTCTGCTATCGGTGAGAGGGCTCTGTAAAGGGCTCCAGGCTTGTTGGGTACTGTAAATATTATGGCTGTATGTGTATACCTCCCCCAAGGCTTTCTGTTCATCGAAATTATAGCGAATCTAGTTCTACTGTCTCCATCCTCGACCCCGCAGATCTTATCCTCTATATTCTCCATAGCCCTAGGAGATGCTATGACGCCGCAATCCATACATCCTCTTTCAAAGATCTTAACAGCTTCTGAGGTGCTACTTGTAAAGATTACCTGCGCTCCGAGCTCAGATATCTTCCTCCTAGCTTGGCCAGCTGCATGGGGATGTGTATATATAATCTTCGGGATCCCCCTAGCTGCTAGGCATAGCGTTATCCTCATCTCAACAACCCTGACTATGAATGGATCTCTGGTTGCGAGGTTATCTATAACCTCACCTACAGGCCCCTCAAGGCTATTTATATATGGCACGACCCCTAGATCTATATGTCCCTTTTCAACGCCCTCAAAAATATTTGATATGGTATCTATAGCTATATATTCTCCAGCCAGAGATCTCACAGCAGCCTCCCAAGTGAATGACTTCTCAGGCCCCAGGAACCCGATCTTCATGGTGTTTTCTAGTATATACCAAGGTTAAAGGATATATAAACTAAAGATATATATTAAGGATCAGCCAGATTATAATCAAACACACCTTATAAAACGAAGATCTAATAAGTCTCTAAACCAACACTCGATAAAGCCTCACATACTATATTCCCTGAAACTAGATAGAGACGATGTGTTAAGTGAATCACATAGCTATGCTGAGGAGTATATAGCATTCTTTGTCAATAAATGTTGGCAAAACTCCACTACAAACTTACACATATGAGGAGGTTCCAGAGGCCGAAATTCTCATCCCCCAGCTGGTAGTGAAATAATACCTTATCTACCTATATATTATCTGGGCTACTTGGTTTGAAGAGACTAATACTTTTGATCCCATCACTTGTAGGTCTCGTAGCTGCAATAATATCTATAGTTGACACATCTGGGGATAGTAGTATCTGTGATATAAATAGTTATATATCATGCACGAGGGTTGCTCTTTCTAGCTATTCTAGGTTCATGGGTATAAGCCTATCAATGTGGGCAACTGCATACTTCATACTAACAACTACTTTGTGCACGATATATATAGCAGGCAGGTCATCACTAGCTCTCAAGATACTTTGGGGGCTGTCAATATCAGCACTCCCAATAATAGCTATCCTCATATATATTGAAACCATGATCATAAAGTCCTTATGTATATACTGCACAGCAATGCATGCATCAATAGCAGTATCGGCTTATATATCAACGGTAGAGATTATGAAGATAAGATCGCTCTAAATGCTTATGTATGAGATTATAAACCCCAAATTCTCATCCCAGCTGCAATGCTCTTCCATGGAGAACGTTAAAGATCAGTTGCGAAGAAAATCTCTATAAGCTCGATATATAGATATATTTATTGGGCGGGGGTGCCCGAGCCAGGTCAAAGGGGTCGGGCTGAGGACCCGATGGCGTAGGCCTGCGTGGGTTCAAATCCCACCCCCCGCACCATCTTCTAAGTTATTCAGCATCTGAGAACCTCTAAGGTCTATTGATGGCTTGAAGGCTATAGATCTACAGGAGGTAGGGGCGGTCTCTTGCAGAAATAAATATTAGCCATTGGGATAGATGTTATTAGTGATTGTAATGAACATCCTAGTGCCAGTTAGATTTGAAGATGGCAAGCTGGTATGGCTTGACGTTACCAGGCTTCCCTATGAAGAGATATGGCATACCTCTGATGATATAGAGAGGATCTCACAAGCTATTGAGAGGCTTGAGATCAGGGGCGCACCTGCTATAGGGGTTGCAGCGGCCCTAGCCTTAGCCGTCGTTGCATATAGGAACAGGGGATCTAGAGAGGAGCTTCTACACGCTCTCGAAAAAGCTGCTCAGAGGCTCTCAAGAACCAGGCCTACAGCCGTTAATCTCTTCTGGGCTATTAAGAGGATCATGAACGGTGTTTATAGCATGGCTAGCAGGGGTTCTAGCGTGGAGGAGATAAGATCCTTTGTGATTGATGAGGCACTCAAGATCCAGAAGGAGGATCTCGAGGCAAACATCGCAATAGGGAAGCACGGTGCCGAGCTTATAGAGAATGGGGATGTAATACTGACCCACTGCAACACGGGATCTCTTGCAACGTCCGGCTTCGGAACTGCTTTGGGGGTTATAAGGTATGCGTGGATGCAGGGCAAGAGGATCAAAGTTATAGCAACGGAGACAAGGCCTCTTCTCCAGGGAGCGAGACTAACTATTTGGGAGCTCATGAGAGACGGGATACCGGTGAAGCTGGTTACAGACAATTCTGTGGGCTATCTCATGTATAGGGGAATGGTTTCAAAGGTTATAGTGGGTGCAGATAGGATCCTAGCTACAGGTCATGTAGCAAATAAGATAGGAACATATATGATAGCTTTAGCAGCTAAAAGACACGATATACCCTTCTACGTTGCTGCGCCAACATCAACAATAGATCTTGAGACAAGCGTGGAAAACCTAGTTATAGAGGAGAGGAACCCCGAAGAGGTTAAGAGAATAATGGGTAAGCTACTCATAACAAGGGAAGATGCCGAAGCAATAAACCCCGCCTTTGACATAACACCTCCAGACCTGGTCACAGGAATTATAACTGAGCTTGGCATTATAACCCCACCATATGAGAAGAACATCAGAGACACGCTTAATAGAAAGTATAGCTGGCCTCCTCCCCTTTCAACTCTATAGAAGATCTTTTGCCTAGGTCTCTGGCTTCGTTACCCCTATGTTCTCCTGAGCTTCTAAATATTGTGGGAGAAGATTGAAATGCTAATAAAAACCGTCCCACTATAAAGGACGAGGTTATTAGCTGTAATCATCTTTGCTAGAGGGTGACAAGTAGAAGCCAAACTATAGCAAAGAGCGTAATGTGATTAGAAAACAAGAACCCAGCGATAGCGAGAGATATGTAAAAATATCTGCATAGCAAAACAAGGGATCATAGTATTGAGGATCCCGAAACATCGCATCGAAAC
>JAVVGG010000178.1:0-3240 GCA_032249275.1 Desulfurococcales archaeon | reverse complement strand
TAGGCGGGGGCTCAATAGATATAAGCTGGCTCGATGTAACTAGGATCGAGAGACTGGGTTTCGCAGTAGTAATTATATTGATCCTCTATCTAAGACCTCAAGGAATACTCCCAGAAAAACCTATTGAGACCCCAGGCTACAGGTATGTAGCGTCCATATTTAGGGAAGGAGCTGTAAGAGGTAAACATGTGGATAAAGATAGCGGCGAAGGCTAGCTGGGATTCACTATAGATTGCTGTCAGAAATGGCTAAACCGGCTATCATAGCTTGTGTGAAGAGGATCAGTGCATGAATAGATCTTCATGTATCTGTTTTGCCGGGTTTCATCATCACTAGACTTGATTAGTAGGTGCCTATAAATATTCACAGCTTAACCTTGTCTCCGAACTGGATTGGAAGTTATTTAGATACCTGGCATTATCTATTGCTATAGGAAGTCCTCTGCAACAAGCTTCACTAGGGATTTAAATTCCACGATGTTCCTAGCTATTCTCCCGATTCTAATACCCATATATTTCCTCATATCTTGGGCCATAAATCTCCTGTCACCCAGTATTATCAATGCTCTATCCTCCTCGCTTCTAACAGATCTTCCTATCGCCTGCATAGCTCTTATTGATGACGCCATATTATATATATAGTCCCAGGCCTCTCTATCGGGAACCTTTCTCCTCATATTCTTGAGAAGCTCCTCAATATAATCATCTCTCTGGGGATACGGCACACCTGCTATGAAAACCGATTTTATAAGGGATCTCCCATTCTCCACTAGCTCTATCCCCTCTGATAGCTTTCCACCTGCCACTACATGAATTAGCCCATTTGCTCTAATCCCTTCTTCGAGATCATCTATCGTGGATCCTCTATCCTCTACATATCCCCTCCAGCTGAGTCTCTCAACAACATTCCTCATGAAGTTATAGCTGGGATATACTATCAGCTTAACCCCTTTTACAATGCTATCGAGAGCCTCTATATATTCTGAGTAAAGCTGGTACATAGCATCCCCCCTTTCAATGTATCTCGACGTCAGCTGGCTGGTTAGTATCACAGCCATATTTGAATATGGGGACCACGCGCCTGCCTCCATAGCATCTATATATGATACCCCTCCCAGACCAAGGATCCTCTCTATATATTCTTTAGATGGAGGTGTGCCCGACATAAGCAATGTAGATCTATATGCTTGGAGAGCTTCTGAAACAACACTATGATCCACAGCTGAGATCTTTAACCACGCACTCTGTCCATCCCTATATGCGAATGCTTCAAACCTGCTATCCTCTAGTAATGCTAGCGAGAGGGCTACCTTCACCATAGAGATCCTTTTAGATGCTGCATCACTTACAGAGCCTCTAGAAAGGATCCTATCTATAGCCCTCTTCTTAACCTCTAGAGCTACATCGATTAGATGTTCTATAGAATCGCTATCTACACCCATAGATGCTCTATCAATCCTCCTCAGCTTCTCATCTCGTGCCCTCTCTTCGACGAGTTTCGCTATTCTCTCTATAAGATCCTCTGTAAAGGGATCTCCACCAAGGTATTCTCTGACCTCGTTTATAGAGGATCTTATCCTTGCCACACTTATCTCTGACGAGAAGACAGATGACGGATCTATAATCATGTGGGCTTCATCTATTATGGCTGAGAACTCGCTTGGATCTTCATCTGGGTAGATAGTGGAAAATAGATCTCTTGAAAATACATATGGATATGTAGCCACAACATAGTCAGAACTTCTAGCAAGCTTTGCAAGCGAGAAGAAAGGGCACGCACCTAGCTCTCTAGAGACGCGCTTCACACACTCCACATGGTTTTCTGAAGTAGCCAGTATATCCTCGATATCCTCCTCAGCTATCGAGAGGGATTTCGCATAGTAGCTACATAAACCCATCTCCCTGAGGATCTGGCAGTTAAGCCAGAAATCCTCAGGATCTATCCTCTTATCACTTAGAAGGGGGCACATAGCATGGGCAGAATGTATAAAGCTATATCTAACACCTCTAACCCTTTTAGTCAGCTTCTTAAGATCTCTGAGGACAGGGGTTATCTCGTTTCTAGTTCTCACAGAATGTATAGCCGGTGGCTTCATCATCCCAGTAGCTATCCCCACAGCGGTTTTTCCGAAGCCTGTGGGGGCCCTTAGGATTAAAATCCTCGTAGAGGTTAGCTCCTCTCTGATCCTCTTCAAAACCTCCCTCTGCCCCGGTCTAAAGCTGGTGTGTGGAAAGAATTCTTCAGCCACTTCTACGCACCTTCTCAAGGAAGATTCTATATAGCTCTACCCTTGTAAAATGACCTATAATAGCTACTAAGGCGAAAGAAAATAGAGATATAAGTAATATATATAACGTGTATCCTCCTAATAGCTGGAGACCTATGATTGGGTATATGATAAGAGAGATCCCTGAAGCTATTAGGAAGATCTCTACGATAGATATAGTCCTTATAACAGTCATATAGAGACCTCTCTTATCTGGTAGATAACCCATGCTCTCTATACCCCATAGATACCCCTGATATAGGTTTCTACATCTCCTCAGATGGTTGCTACCATAGATAGATACCGCCCCAGCGATTGGATATAAAATGTTATGAATACCTATAGCAAGATCTAGAGTAAATAGTACGGCTAGCGATGTGAGGACAGCTATACCCTCTAAAACCCTGTAGATGCTAGTTCCCTCAGAAGCCTTTTCCAATATTTCGATCAAAACTTTAGCGGGGTTCGTGGAAGCATCCCATAATATCTAGAGCCAGCGATAATATATCTATAAGCCACAACTAAAATATAATCCCCGCCACCCCAATCTCTTGGGCTGTATCCTTTTCATGGTAGTGGGAATACTTTTATATTCGTTTGCTGTCTTGGCTTAGGTTTATAAATATTCAACCCATAATTATTCTGATGATGATGATGTGATATCTCTGCTATATCTTGGGAAACCTTGGGATGCAATGGCCTTTGGAGCATCCGAGGCTGAATCCCTCTATGAGGGCTATGCCCAGAAGGGCTTCGGTGTTTCAAGCATAGATGGGAGCCCCTTTCCGCGGGCTCAACAGCCACATATGAGCCCATAGAGATCCCAAGATCTCTTTGGGGGAGGTGGAAGTCCCTCGATATCCACAGAGGTGTGATAGCATCCCTATGGATCAAGAGGCAAAGCAACCCAAAACAAATTAATATCAGCGATAACCAACAACCATCGGGGGGCAAGCGGGAGCTATTCCTAGAGA
>JAVVGG010000177.1:0-3282 GCA_032249275.1 Desulfurococcales archaeon | reverse complement strand
GCTTTTGATCCTTGGAGTTAACGGTTATCCGGCTTATCACAGCCGAGAGCATAGCTATTCAAGGCGAGGAGCCGCTAACCATCTGATCTCCTCCTCTTTTTAATTCTATATAAGATCTTTTTGCTGAGGTCTCCAGCCTACTACCCTACTAGGAGATGATGTGAAGGGACAGGTAGGGGCGACGATACTTCATAGAACCCTCATAAGGCTTCTACATATGAGAGGGGTTCTTGTTGAGGAGACATACCGGCTCAACGTTGGAGGTAGCACAGATTTTCTCAACATGGTTGATAATGCGAGGCTATATTCTAAGAGGATAAGCAAGACGAGGGCTGTAACGAGTGTGCTGCCGTATGGAGATAGAATTGAAAGAGAGGGTAGGGTGAGGATAGGCCCTAGCGACTATGTACCCTTTCTAGGGAATACTAAGGTTGCATATATATACATAAAGGGAAGATCATTTGGCGGTATGCCAGTAACTATTGAAGCGAAGCCATCTGTAGATGATAAATCCATGGCAGCAGCCGTCCTCGTAGATGCGATAAGAGTGGCTAAGCTAGCACTAGATAGAGGCCACAGTGGGGTTATAGCAGGGCCAAGCGCATATCTATTTAAACACCCACCTATACAGGCTGATGATGATGAGCATGCATATAGATGGTTTATAGAATATATAGAAAAGGATATTGATCCAGAATCCTCTCCATAAAAGGTTAAAAGGCATTGGTCTAAAGTTTTAAGAGATAAAACCCCTCTAGCCATCTATCTCTGTGGATGATGAGGCGGGCAGCATGGGATTAGATGAACGCCCCATAGTTCACTCTGACAATAATAAACTTCGCTATTCAAGGGCTGTGTAGGATATATTATGTTGTCGAATGAATCTCCACTATATCCCCATCCTCGAGAACATGATCTCCTCCCACTCTCTCCCCAGGATAATTTGCAGACGGCCCCCATATCCTCGCATATTTGAATCCCCTATATAGATCTTTATGGATCTCCTTTGCAACATCAAGCACCGTGGCACCTCTTTTAACCACTAGGGGCTTCTTAGATGGCTCGGAGTTTGGTGGTTTTGTATAGATCCTTATGAGTTCTAGCCTGTCAAATATGATCCTTCCGAGGGTTTCAAAGCCTTTGCCTGTTAGTGCTGAGCCACAGATTACTGGGATCTCCTTGTCGACAGCTTTTCTCAGCTCTATGCATTTACTCCCATCATCAAGATCCGCTTTATTGCCGATAACTATGGTGGGCCTGTAGATAGCGGCTCCCAAGATTGCATTCTCAACATCTTCCAAAGTAGCTTCTCCATAGATCCTTACTGTAGCTCTATAGATCCTATATCCCTCAAGGATTCTCCTAACATCTTCTCCTGTCCCATCTACAAGTTTACCATTATATATAATCCTTATCCCAGGGGAGCCCTGGCTTTTCTCAACAACTATGAAGCCCCTCGGTCTCTTGATCTTTATGTCCTCCTCTTCAAGCATATCGACCAACTCTCTATAGTCATTCACAGGATCCTGTGAGAGATCTACAACTATAATGGCGCCATCAGCGTTTCTGAGGAGCCCTATAGACCTTCTATTCCACCTAGAGCTAGGATCTTCTCTGAGTATCGATGGCGCTTCGACAAGCTGGAACTGTATATCTTGGTATTCAAGCATGCCCGGCATCGGGATCTTAGTGGCATATGGTATCTCTGAAGGAGCTACACGGGCGTTTGTGAGCCTTGCAAGTATAGCTGTCTTACCTGCTTTAGTGAATCCTATCATAATCATCTGAGCAGCTCCAGCCCTTTCAACGGTATATATAGAACCCCTTCCACCCCCCTTTCTAGATTTCCTCTCCTCTATCTCCTCTCTAAGCTCTGCCATCCTCTTTCTAGCCCATTGAACAAGATTCTCCGTGCCCTTGTGCTTTGGAACAGCTGATAGAAACTCTTGGAGGGCCTGTAACTTCTCCTCAGGTGTTCTAGCCTCCTGATATTTAGCAAACTTAGCTCTAGCTTCTGGGGGTAGATTTGTTACCATGTTTCGCTATCCATATATATTTTTGTTGTATAGGATTATATGATGTCTTTATGAGAATCGACTGTCTAAATGCCTTAAAGCTCCTTATAGAGGTTGTTAGCGACGAGATACTGTCCAGGGTATGTGATTGTATTGTGATGAGCGGGGGTATAGATACATCTTTTATAGCTGCTATAGCGAGGCGGCTGGTAAAGATACCTTTAAAAGGGATTGTAGTTGGTCTCGAGGGGTCTGTTGCAAGCGACCTATACTGGGGTGGGGTTGTTGCTAGATCACTTGGGATCGAACCTGTTTACAGGGTATATAGTGTTCAAGACGCTCTCAAGGCTACAGACTTTATAGTCAGCGCCCTCGACACATTCGATCCCGTAGAGGTTAGGAATGATGTTTCAGTCTATATAGCGCTTAGAGAGGCTAAGAACATGGGGTGCAGATGCGTATATACAGGCGATGCCGGGGATGAGCTTTTTGCCGGGTATTCATATATGCATCTATATAGGCTAGACGAGCTATCAGCATATATAAAGGATCTATCAGGCTATATGGAGTTCTCCTCAATATCAATTGGCAGGGAGCTGGGCATCGATGTATATCCGCCTCTCGCGTCAAAAAGGGTTATAGACCTGGCCCTGGAGATCCCTCCAGAATGTAGGATCTCACCATGTAGTTTGCCGAGAGGGAAGGATATTCTTAGGAGCCTGCTTGAAGATCTGTCAATACCTTCTTTCGCAAGAGCTAAAGAGCCCATAGAAAGGGGCAGCGGATCTTTTATGCTGAGCCAAATATGGGCATCGCTAGTGACAGAGGAATTAATTGAGAAGATATCAAGGATATTAAGACCCAGAGGGAAAGATCAAGCATATCTTCTATCGAGATACCTAGAGCTCAAAGGAGAACCTAGAAAAGTTGAGGGGGTTAAAAGGTGTAAAATATGCGGCGGGAGAGTTAAGAGAGGCTATTGCAAGAGATGCGGCTACTATGAGAAAAGCTGGTCTCCCTGATCTTCTTCCCGCCTAGAGGGTAGGGGTTCTCTTTAAGGACTCTATTCCTTCCCACCTGATCCTGCCAGCATATCTTATCCTCAGATCGAAGTCTTCAAGGACTATGTATCCCTCGCCCTCGCTAATAGGCTCTAGATAATATCTATCGTTTCTAATCAATATATGTATCTTCTTCTCATCAGTCTCTCTATCCTTCCAATAGCCTGGTGGAGATAGTTTCTTCACGAATGGTGGTAGTTTACCTT
>JAVVGG010000176.1:0-3306 GCA_032249275.1 Desulfurococcales archaeon | reverse complement strand
GAGACTTCCTACTAATATACCATGAAAAACTCTTCATACTAGAAAAACCAAAGCAGGCGGAGATAAAGCTGAGATATAGTGCAAAACAGCCGTTCATAGAATTAAAACTCTAACACAGCTAGGGCCATAGATGAAAATAATATATCGATCATGTTCCAAGAAATACTTCCGAATATAAGGCCGGCATTCCTACTTAACGTAAGTCTCGCAATCCTTATTGAAAGCAGTATAAGCTTCATCGGTCTAGGAGATCCTAATACAGCTAGTTGGGGTAAAACTCTATCTCTAGCAAGCAGATCTCTCTATATCTCTCTATACAGGAGCTTGGTGGGGGCTTTCTTTCCAGGGCTAATGCTCTTCTTAACCATATTATCCCTAAATATGCTAGGAGATCGGTTGGAGAAAATTCTGTCTAAAAGCATTTAGTCTAGAGCCCTCTAGGGGTGAATACAGCAGACAGCTTCAAAGATTGTTAGAGGATTAGAAGAATAGCTAAGAGACACAGAAAAGAGCCTCTGATCTTAATCAATGATCCAGACTACAATAAGGCTCGCTAAGAAGCTTGGATACGCATCGCTAGAGAGGATCTCACAGGACTGATAAATTCTCTGAGGAGGATCGAGAACAAGAATCACAGGACAAAGCTCATAATAATGAGATATTCAAGGCTTGGGAGGTGGATAGACTGGCAGGCAGAGAAACAAGGGGTTTCACTAACCATTGTAAAGCCAAATGGGACATAATCGGAATGCCCAAAATGCGATTCAAAGCTGGAGGAGTATGGATATAAAGGCTTAGATGCCCACAATGCAGTTTCGAAGCAGATAGGGATGTCATTGGGAAGCTAAACATTAGGAAGAGGGCTTTGAAGATCCTAGGGATATCCAGGGATCTCTGACCATCCCCCACAGCCCCCAAATGACAGATGTAAACCCGAATAGATGGGGGAACCAATGAACCTCCAGTAAAAGGGCGGGGAGGAGGTCAGAGCACTATATGCCCAGTCTGTGGAGATAAATTAATACTTGGTGGATAGAAAAGGAAATAAGAGGATCAGAATTGTGAGATGTGATAATTGTGGTTTTAAAGAAGATAGAGACAATATCCCACTTTACTGGGCTATAGAACATCTCTCCGCCTTGAAGGGCGAAGCCTCTAGCTGATGTGAATGGGTGGCCAAGATGCTTAAAGAAGACCCGGCAATTAAGGAGCTTTGTGATGAGGATGTCGCAGTTTATATAGATTCCTGGGGGTTAAGTGCCTGAGCTGGGGGTTAATATTGTCTGAAGCAATATTGATATATGGTAAAGCTGTTTATGGGCACATTCAAAGTTAAGGCATCTATATGGAGGGTCGATAATCCCTCTAGGAGAGTAGGTGTAGAGCTTATAGTTGATACAGGGGCAACCTACACTATGATCCCCCAGAGCCTTTTGGAAGAGCTGGGGGTTAAGAAAATCAGGGTGATTAGGCTGAGGCTTGCTAATAACACGGTAGTCGAAAGACCTTTAGGAGAGATTGGGATAGAGGTTGAGGGTTACAGCGTTAGCGCGACCCCCGTGATCTTTGGATATGAAGAGATCTATCTATTAGGGTCTGTCACTATGGAGCAGTTAGGGCTAGCCCCTGATCCTGTTGAGAAAAGACTTAAGCCTGTGGAGGCGCTACTGCTATAGAAAATATTTCTCTAATCATAAGCTAAGCTTTACAACTAAGAGCCTGCCCCATAGGACTGGGAGGAGGTTTGCCTCATAATAGATGGCTATGAGCTTCTCGAAACAGACTTGGTTGTAGCTTCCCTTCCATAGCTCCAAACACGCACTACCTCGAAGTTTATCTTAGAGCCCTTGCCAGGCTCCTGAGCGACATGCTTTGGATATCAAACTAATATCCTCTAATACATCCTTGATATAGTTGATATAGCTAGCCATTCTATTGTATTCCTCACAGCCCAGTTGATATAATAATATCTGATCTGCCTCCTCTACTCCTCTTAAACATCCTCCTAAGCCTCTTAGAAGATTTAAAGTCGTATCTGCTTAGCATGCTGATCTCGTTCCAGAGCTTGGAGGAGAAGCTATACAGAGCCCTCAGCCTAGCCTCGGCCTCTTCATCTAACAGTAGTCTCAACACCACTGACCTCATCAAGGTATCACGCTCGGAGCCTCGGCGAGCGTAGAGATGGGAGAGATCATAAGCTATATTGCAACCGCTAAAGGGTAGCTCGCCAAGACCCCATGATATAAAGAACAAAAGCTTATAAACCTTACCCATCCCCGTCCTTGTAGGGCGAGGCTTTCAGGTTGTAAAATAGTTAAACAAGCTTAATATGTTGAAATAGTAATTTGCAGCATAGCGTTTAAATTTCTTGAGGAAAAGATTGGCGTGGTGTGCTTTATGGGATCTGTAGTTGTTGATGTGGAGTTACATGGGCCTGGAGGTGGGGTTAAGCTAAGGGCTTTAGTCGATACCGGTTTCTACGGGGATATCATTACCACTCTGGATAAGGTTCAAGGCCTGGGTATAGAGTTTAGATATGAGAGGTTTAGAAGATTGCCCGACGGTAAAACCGTTAAGGTTAGGTATGGTATTGGCGAGATTAAAGTTATGGGAGAAGTAACAGGTGGTGATATTGAGGTGTGGCCAGATCTCAAACTACCTGCAGACATAGACGCGTTGCTAGGTGTAACAGCTCTTGAGAAAATGGGGTTTAGGATAGACACAAGAACTCAAAAACTGGAGAAGGTTGAGTTGTACCTTCTCTGACCCCGATATACAGGTATGACCCCTCCCCGCCCTTAAGGGGCGGGGTTTCTATGCTGGGGTCTAGGGTGTTAGCCCTCTGGAGAGGGTTTAATGGCTTAACACCATTGTGCGTTACCAAATAGCTCTCAATCTTCCTAGCTATCCTTAACATGTAGCCCAGCCTACGAGCTATGTTCAGCGATGCATTAATATCTGCATTGATCTTCTTCCCAGTTTTCTTGCATTCGTATAGCCCTCTATATATCCTCCCATTCTTATGTTTGTTACCACATATCGAGCATTCCCTGCTTGTGTAGTATTCTGGTACGAGCTCAACCTCTATGCCGTATTCCATGAATATATCCACAATTCAAAGAACTATCCTCCTATACCACCATATGTTAGTGTTATACTCGTTTCCATTGTTCTGTGAGAGCATTATTGGATATCCTATGTATAGCTTTCTAACACCTCTTCTATGTAGCTCATCTGCTAGGAATCTAATTGCTGTTATATATAGGTGTCTGAGCTTCTCATCTCTTTTATACATAGCATCTAGAT
>JAVVGG010000175.1:0-3331 GCA_032249275.1 Desulfurococcales archaeon | reverse complement strand
AACCCTTTTGGATATTGATATATCTCTAGGATTAACTTATATGTTGATCCAAAACGATATAGCATTATCCGGATAAACTATAAGTTCAAATGAGTTAAATGGGGGAGGCTGACATCCTCTCCACCTTGAGAGAGGTTTTCAATTGTAAGTGGTGTGATCGGTCTAAACAAAGCTTCTCCACCTTATAAGCGATAATTTCAAGTTGTAGTGTTAGTGAAGAGATTTTCATATATATTTATCTGCTAAGTATTTATAGTGGCCATGGAGCTAGGAAGAATTCTAGAGGAAGAGGCTCTCACTAAAAAGATCCAGGAGATCGGCTTTTCCCAGCTTGTGGAGGAGAAAGATAGGATCTCTAGGATCTATTCTTGGTGCGCTAGGAGAAGGGATGGCGAGATATGTAGGGAGTTGGAAAGGGTTTTAGCGGATGCTGTTAGATCTTTTATGAGGCTCAGAATATTTAAGGCTATAATGGGGTTGGATCCTGGTAAGTCATTTGATTCCGAGATTCTTAAGATGGTTGCTAAGATTCCAGATATAATGATAGATCTTTTTAAAAGCATCCCTATAGATCCCTATGGCAGGGTTCCCATAAGATCCAAGGTGGATCTTGATGGAGAGGGGATTAGCCTTAGGAGGGGCTATATATACATGATCCACCTAGATCGTGCTGTAATTCTCGTGGCAAGCGGCATGGCAGAGCTTGTATCTCTATAGCTTAGCTAGCTTAATATCTGCATATATTAAATATCTTGTAGGATAAAGCCGTGTCTATCTAGGTGAAAAGCTTTGAGCGATAAAGGGCAAGGGTTTAGCGTAGATGTTAGGCAGCTTGAGAAGTACTATGGATCTATCTATGCTCTAAAGAAGATCTCTTTTAAGGTTGAGAGGAGCTCTATCTACTGTCTAGTAGGTCCTAATGGTGCTGGTAAGACAACCACCTTTAGGATCCTCGCAACACTCATATTACCAACTAGTGGTGATGCCTATATAGAGGGGTATAGCGTTATTAGAGAGCCCGAAGCCGTTAGGAGGGTTATATCGTATCTTCCAGAGGAGGTTGGGGCGTATAGGAATATCACTGGGCTTGAATATCTAGAGGTTATTGCAAAAATATATTATAAGGGTAGAGGGTTTGAAGAGGCCGTTGAAAGGGGGATCAAGATCTCTGGCCTCTCAGAGAAAGATCTTAGAAGGCCTATGAAGCAATATTCGAAGGGTATGAAGAGAAGGATCCAGGTTGCTAGGGCCCTAATGATTCTTCCAAGAGTTGCGATATTGGATGAGCCTACAATAGGTTTAGATCCTGTGCAGAAAGTGGAGCTTAGAAGCATTATAAAAAGTTACTCTAAGAGCCGCGGTATAACGGTGCTCCTATCTACGCATGAGATGGCAGAGGCGGAGGATCTATGTGAGAGGGTTGCAATAATCGATAGAGGATCTATAGTGGCTGAGGGGTATATAGAGGAGATCATAAGGTCTGTAGGGGCTAAGAACCTAGAGGATGCTTTTGTAAGGCTTGTCTCGGGTGGTGAAAATGCTAAGAACTCTGGTTAAGAAGGAGATAAAGGATCTGATCAGGGATCCCAGGATCTGGATCCCGGTTTTAATAGGATTTCTGGTCCTCCCCATATTTGGTTTGATCCAGAATATCTCCATATCAACCCAGATCTCCCAGGGATATGCTAGACAAATCTCAGCCCAGATAGCTGTATTGGATAACCAAGGCATTGCTAGAGACTTTCTAGAGATACTCAAAGCATCTATGATGATCTACAATATATCCTATGTCAATAGAGAAGATGCCTTCCCCAGAGAGGCGGACGCGCTTATAGTTATAAATGCATCTTCGATAGAGAGCCTTGCTCATGGCGGCAGGGTTGAGACATATATATTCTACAAGACGGAGCTTGCAAGCTTTTCCACGGGGCAGGGTATATCGTTTAGAATAGAGCAGGCTATTATAGATGCGTCTAGGATCTACGTGGCTAAGATGAAAAACCTAACATCGATTCTCCCAACCCTTATATATCCCTCCAAAGTTTATTCTATACCATATATTCAGGGGAGGAATGCCGTTATAGCCTCGTTCGACGCTAACCAGATATTCATATTGACATTCATCCCAATAATGGTTCCACTGATATTTCTACTGATCTCAATATCTATCCTGCAGTACAGCTCAGTCTCGATGGCTGTGGAGAATGAGGAAAAAACTCTGGAGGTTCTTCTATCGATGCCCATACCAAGAAGAGATATTGTATTAGCTAAGCTAGCAGCATCGGGATTCATAGGAGCACTATCCCTAGCAGGGTTTGGTCTTGGCCTACTTCTATATACCGAGATGCTTACATCCAGCATAAGCTCTTTCAAAACCTTGAATCCAAATATTACGCAGGGTCTAGCCCCCCAATATATTGGTGTACCTCCGCAGATTATACATAAGTATCTACAGGGCGTTAAGATCCAGAGTATATATGATTTAATATCGTTGTCGCCTCAGACGATTGTAGTGATTGTTATATATGCTTTAGAAGCGATCCTCATAGCAGGTATTATAGGAATAGTGATTGGGGGGGCTAGCAGCGATGTGAGGATGGCTACTACAATCTCCGGGAGCATTACACCTGCACTGGTGATCCTCTGGCTAGCAATGGGATTTATAGATCCCTCGTCTC
The DNA here is from genome assembly GCA_032249275.1 of Desulfurococcales archaeon. Classification (GTDB taxonomy): domain Archaea; phylum Thermoproteota; class Thermoprotei_A; order Sulfolobales; family AG1; genus AG1. The sequence goes on along the minus strand of JAVVGG010000175.1, from coordinate 653 downwards.
TCTCGGCACGGGTATTGCTTTCAAATCCATTAACAGGGCTTCCATTCTATTCAAGAATAGCGATGTTAGAGGGTTATAGCTCGCCCGACATATATATCTATTTAGTCATATCAGGGTTAGAGGCGATAGCTATAACAATTATAGCAGGCAATACTCTAAATATCGAGAAGCTAGAGAGACTTAAAAAAGGGCTATCTATATTTAGAAAAGCTAACTGACCTCCTCCCCTTTCAATCTCCACCCCACCCGCTGATGCGGAGGGTTTGTGGTCCTACTATTATAATGCTTTCAATCCTAGTATATCTTTTAGCTGTTCATCGGTTCACCCCATCTATTCGGGTTTACATCTGTCATCTGGGGGGGTCAGAGATACCCCAGGAATTACTTTGATTCCCAGCATCTTCAGAGCCTTCTTCCTTATGTTTAGCTTCCCTATGATGTCTCTATTAGCTTAGAATCTGTGTCCGGACATCTTAAGCCTTCTATATCCGTTCTCCTCCAGCTTTGAATCGCATTTTGGGCATCCCGATGATGTAGCTTTTCTCCTCCTCCATGCAGGATACTTTGGAGAGGAGTATTTCTTCTGGAGATCCTCGGCAAGCTTCTTCCATCTATGGGCTTCACCGATCTTGGTGTCTCTCTCCTTGTTTATC
>JAVVGG010000174.1:0-3334 GCA_032249275.1 Desulfurococcales archaeon | reverse complement strand
GTTGTCACTCCCCCATATGCTATTAGCGATGCAGATCTAATTTTCTTGCTCAGCATAGGGATCACTATATATGTTGATGCCTCTCTGAAATAGTTTTGAAGAAAAGAGTAGAGCGATGCCTCCTCTTCATATGACGTATATGTATAACCTGTTATATAGCTGTACCAGCCCATCGCCAGTGATGAGGATATAGAGAACCTTATATTAAATATATATTGGATAACCATGCCAGACATTAAACTCCCTATGATGGTTCCTACCCATACATACCAGTATTTAGAAGCCGCATAGATAGATCTCCTAATACTGTCTCTATCCATACCCATCTCTACACTCACAGAATATATAAGCACTATTAGGAGGATATCCGAGATAAGCGAGATATGCTCCTTATCAACCGAAAGCCCTGTTATAGCTCCAAAAGAGGTTGAAGCTATAAAGGTCATAAGTATAACCATGGAGAAGATGGGTGTGGAAACAGAGCTAGGGGGACTTGTCTTGGTATTTATATGGGATCCTAAGATCCTCTCTAGAAGTGCTGAAGATGTTATGCTGAGAAGACCGCTCAATAAAGCAGCGGCTATAGATTAGGAAAATATAGAATGTAGATATATATTCATATCGAGCCATTGAGGAACCGCCTGAAAATCCTAAAACAAATACTAAGAGGATCACAGAGATCCTGAAAACAGGGGAAACAACTCTTCTAGCAAATCTATCGTGACCGCTTATCATATAGCCGGTCGATATACCTAGGGCTATAGCCAATAGCACTGCTACAAGCAGATCTATGCTTGCTAGCAACCAAGCTCGAGAAAGTTTATTAAAAAGAGCTATATATTATTTTTTAGAATATTTTTCATCTAGTAGCTGGAGCAACGATTCTGCCGTGGAGGATTTCTAACATCTCTTCGTCGAAAGATTAAAACCTAGATATATCAATGTATTGTATTCTATGCATTAAAATATGTATAGATAGATATGGATATAGAGAAGTATAAATCGATATGGGTACATCATAGGGCGTTCTGGATGAATTTATTTTTATTTATAGTTACGCATATTATCCTGGGTGGTAGTATCTCCTACTCTACTTCAAGGCCTCAAATAGCTAAGGGGCTTGAAGGAATATATGTTATGGAGACAAGGCTCAGCTATATAGATGGGGTTAATTCGAGGCTCTACTATCTAGGCTACAGGATCGAGGATCTGGTGGCCTTTTCAAGCTATGAGGAGGTGGCATTCCTGCTCTACTTCTATAGGCTGCCAAAGAAGGAGGAGTTCGAATTATTTAAAGGCTTTCTCTACGAGTCTAGGGCGATTCCTATTGATGTGATCGAGCTTGTCAGAAAAATGGTTTCTAGGAAAGCGCATCCGATGGATATCCTGAGAACCGCTGTTTCGTATCTAGCTATATTCGATCCAGAGTTAGGTGTGGGGGGTAGGGAGGCCAATATAAGGAAGGCTATTAGGCTTCTTGCAAGGGTCCCCACAATAGTGGCTATAATCTATAGGCTTTCCAGAGGATTAGATCCTATAGAGCCTAGAGAGGATCTAAGGCATGCAGAGAATTTCCTATATATGATGCATGGGAAGATCCCAACCGAGTTCGAGACAAAGGTGATGGACACGATCTTCATATTACATGCAGAACACGGCATGAATGCTTCTTCATTCGCATCTATAGTTACCGCATCAACACTCTCAGATATATACTCAGCAGTAGTATCTGGGATAGCCACGCTCAAGGGGCCGCTCCACGGGGGTGCGGCTGAAGCTGCATACTACCAGTTCAAAGAGATAGGAGAGCCGGAGAATGTAGAGCCATGGGTGAAGGAGACTCTAAAGACCAGGAGAAGGATTATGGGGATGGGCCATAGGGTATATAAGTCATACGATCCAAGGGCGAGGATCATGAAGGAACTGGATGCAGAGGTAGCGAGCAAATATGGAGGAGAGCCGGAGAAGCTATATAGAATCGCGATAAGACTCGAAGAAGTAGCTCTGAGGGAGTTCGCTGCCATGGGGAGAACAGATATACAGCCTAATGTAGACTTCTACACACCAATAGCATATACAGCTCTAAAGATACCCCCAGAGCTCTTCACAACGGTTTTCGCCGCCTCGAGAACAGTTGGGTGGACAGCAAAGGCTATCGAGTATACTGCAGATAATAGGTTAATAAGACCTCTCGACTACTATGTTGGAGAGCTCGATAAGAAATATATACCGATAAATGAGAGGTAATTATCAACCTGGTTTTTGTATCAGCTCTTCAACTATTTTTTCCCAACGATTTTTCCCAGCCAGGCTAGAAACCTCTCAACATCGCCTACATCTCTAACATAGTATTTCGCTCTAGTTCTGCACGAGCCACCAACCCTTACAGATATTCCCCTCATATTTACTGCTTTAAAAGCGTTTTCATCCGAGGTATCATCGCCTATGTAGATAGGTAGGCCATCACCGATATTCATTGTTAGCATAGCTAGCATATATTCTACAGCTTTTCCTTTATCCCACCCGGTATCAGGTAGCACCTCGAAAATGCTTTTACCCCTCTTGATCTTCAGCCCATAGTATCTTAATGCCACATCTCTTAATATAGATTTAATTATATTAACGTTTTCCCTCTTAACCCCCCTATAGTGGATCGAAAACGTGATCTCTTTATCCTCAATCACAGCTCCCACAACTTGGATCTTTTCTCTTATCTCCCCCAAAGCCTTGCCAATTACATTAGAGAGTCTCTCAGCTATGCAGTGGGTAAACCTAATCCCCGGCCCCTCTATTATATGTCCATGAGCTCCCACGTAGAGGATATCATCTAGACCAATCAACCGTTTTAAAGTATCCACAGATCTCCCACTTACAATCGATATCCTGACCCTCCCGCTATTAGATAAAGATGCTAGGAGATCTCTGGTATATTGGCTTAAAGGTCGCTCAAGCTTTATCCTCCTCCTAGGAATAGGGGAGAGTGTCCCATCATAGTCTAGGAAGAGAAACACATATCTAGACCCAGAGATCTTCTCAGAGAGCTCCCCTATATAGTCAAACAGATATCCAGGACATCTGTAACTTCCCATCTGGTAGAACCAAATATCTTTATATTAAAAAGGTTTATACATGATTAACTCATCCCGCTCCGATGAAGGAAATCACAACAAAGCTCCTAACACCAAGTAGAACCAATAACCAATAAATAGCCCTTAAGAAACTGCCTCGAGTTTTATAAAAGTTTATAAGGGTTGATATATTCTTTTTATGGAGCGATTTTGCTGAAGTCTAAGGAGGTTTGCCAGATCCTTGAGCTTGTGAGGGCATATTCTGT
>JAVVGG010000173.1:0-3337 GCA_032249275.1 Desulfurococcales archaeon | reverse complement strand
CCTCGCCTTCGTATCGATAGAAGAGCTATTATGAGTGTTATGAGAGCAGCAACTATAGACCCCATTGCCAGGATATTGGATATAGCATTATAGAGAGGGCTGGTCTTCACCTCTCCCCCCACCTGGTCCTCCTACCATCGGTTGCTGGCTAGATCCCACGATCTCTATCGACCTCGGGGGAGACGCATCGCCAGTATATATTATAGCCAACATGTTGAGAGCGGAGGCTGAGGAGCTGGTGCTTATAAGGGAAGATATGAGGGTCGCGGTATGGAGGATCGTGATAATGCTATGGAGCTGTTACCCACTACCCTTAGAGACCATATAGCGAATCCATACATATCCTGGAACAGGCTCGAGACAAGAGCTCCCTGTGGCGACATATAGCCCCGGCTAATCAGTGTTTCTACATAGCTAGGCGTCCCAGGATCTCCGCCCGGTATCTGGCTTATAGTTGTGGCTCTGAGAACTGCTGAGTAGTTCCTTAGATAGTTGTATAGCGTATAGATAGAGCTGATCATTCTAAGCCCCTCGAGATCAACGCGTCTTCCCAGGATATTCACTATAGTGTTGTAGGCGTTTGAGAGTGGTTTGCTATTCTGAAGATGTTTAGAATGCTCTGGGACTTTCTATAGGCATCTGCTAGATCGATCTCTGTGCCTGTGCTAGAAATATTTCCAAGCATATCGACCCAATATGCTATCGAGAGAGCCCTGCCATATAGTTGACTAGCTACAGCGACTAGAGCACTTCTATCCCCACTAGATATATGGGCTCTTATTTGGCTTGAGTAGCTGGCTAGGTCTAGGGCTCTCTCGAAGAGGAAGATATAGACAGCATATTGATCTATTGAGAGCCTCCTGGGTATGTCTGAGAACGCGCTCCTCAGAATATCTATACTCCTATTATATAGCCCCACAGCACTATCTAATAGAGATGCGCCATAGCCCATCGGATCTCCTTGAACAACTCCCTGGGCTATGGATATGAGGGCTAGGTAGTAGAGGTTAACCGATGGATATCCCTCAGGCGGAGGGATCTTCTCCGCTATATTTAAAAGTGTCGACGCGTCCCTATAGCTTTGAGAGCCCCTATCAGCTACCCTACTCATATAGATCTCCATTAAGCTAGTTATTTCGCTCCTAAGTATCTCTGCATGTATCTTGGAGACTCTCTCGAGATCCTTTGACACGGTACCCATCATGGGCTGAGCAACGGCTGTTGACGAGATATTCAGCACAGATCTTATCCCTCCCAGAGGTATTACATCGAGACCCCTGAACTGGCTCTGGAGTAGCTGTGAATATTGCGTATAGCTTATAGCGGGTATGAAGACAGTTCTATGCCCTATATTCCTTAGGGCGGAGAGCTTCTGAGGTATCCCCCCAACTGCCTCAACACTCCCATCGATGTTTATAGCGCCTGTGCCAGAGATCCCTGGGTCGATGCGACCCCTCTCCAGAATGCTGTAAAAGGCATAGGTTAGGAGCGCACCTGCTGAGGGGCCTGATACATCCTCAACGTTTCTGCCAAAGTATATAGAGAGATCTGAGGCAGATAATCTCTTGCCAGAGTATATCTGGGTCAGTATATATGCAGCGAATATAGATACGATAGTATCGCTCTCAACTCTATCCACACCATAGATCCTGATATAGCCAGATCCGGGGGACACACAGATCGTTACCCTCACGGTACTACCCCTACCACTCTGGCTCTCAACAGCCGGAATATCCACATAGCCACAGCTATCAGCATAATAAGCAGGCTGAAGGAAGATCAAAATAGACAAAAGAATCGGATAGATGTCCAGACACCAGCATGGGTTCTCAAGACCCACTCCAAACAAATATCCTTAAAAATCTGAAAAAACATAGATTTTCCACCATATTTACTAAGGATCTTCCTCCCATGACCCTTCAACACCTTCGTTATTTATAACCTCTAGAGCATGATCTCGTCGCATTGCTCTAGATTTCATAGGAATCGGGCAAGGTTGTCTTGATATTAATCGTTAATGAAGATCTATGGATCAGAGATTCTATAATGTACATAGTCAAAGAGCTTATGAAGCTCTGGGGCTTAATATAGGATCTTCTCCTCTTGTTCTTCCACAGCCTTTTTATAGAATTTGAAGGTTAGAGCTAGACCTACTAGCAGGGCTGTTAATTCTGTTACAGCCAGCGCTATAGGGTTCCCGGTAAACTGTGTGAACACCGCTAAAAAGTCTATTAGAGAGTGTAGTGCTATTATAGCTAGGAGACCCTGTAACCGCTTTCCAGCCTTCGCAGAGTCGAATATATATAGTGTGCTTCCGAAGTGGAAGAGGAGCGCTGAGAACCTCTCGAGCGATATTAAAGCGCTGTAGTAAATAGGCGCTTCTAAGGTAATGGGTGTGGACAGTCTACCTAGTACTGTAATAAGCTGGGCTATAAGCGCTGATACCCCTACGAAGAAAGCTTCTGTAAGGCCGAAACCCGCCCCTACATTAGCTGAAACAACGTATGATTTTCCCTTCACGAAGACGTATTTAAGTGTTGACTGCACTGTCGATGCTACGAAACCATACCATAGAGAGACTGGAATGATGAGGAGTATCCCTTGAGCCCTAATGTACTCAGCCACCTTCTCTAAAGCTATCCCAGCTGAGATGGCTATCTGAATGAGTAGCAATGGCTGTATGAGAGACTGGATCACTAGTGCTAAGAAGAAGACCACAAGCCCCAGCAGCAGATCTCCGCCCCTAAACCTCTTAAATCCCAGGGCATAGAGAAACGCTAATCCAGCTATCCCGCCTAATACAGAGAAAAGGAGAGATAGAATTGCAAACCCCCTAGACTAGCTATTCAACCTTCTCTACAACAACAGCAGTCCCATATGCATATATCTCAGCCATCCTCGTGCCTAACATCGATGTCGCAAACCTAAACCCGATAATAGCATTAGCACCCATAGCCCTAGCTGATTGAACCATCCTCCTCAAAGCCTCCTCCCTAGCCTTAGCAAGAAGCTCTGTGTACTCCCTCACCTCGCCACCAACAATGTTCCTTAAGGAGGCCATAATATCACGGCCAAGATGCGTAGCCCTTACAACGCCTCCCCTAGCAATACCCTTAATCTCCTTAATTCTATATCCAGGAATGTGATCGGTAGTCACAACAATAACACCCTCAATCTCCAAATGGCTTCCCTAACATTTAATACTATGAATACCTTTATACTTTAACTCTTAGAACTTTACTACACAGTTAAACCGATCTTGCAACGTCTCGGAGGATATAGACTTCAATATATCTGAAGAGGTTAAGAGAAATGAGTCTAAGTAGTCTTACCTTAC
>JAVVGG010000172.1:0-3478 GCA_032249275.1 Desulfurococcales archaeon | reverse complement strand
TTGTGTACCCAGCATTTCTATTGAGCATTGCTAGAGGTTGATCCTCGAGACTCACACGTATCACAATCATAATCAAAACACCAGAGGATACAGAGCTATAAATCTCTATCCCCGCCCTGAAGAGCGGGCTTTCAGTTTTAACGGATCATAGGCCAGTTTTATGAATGGGAATATTAAAACTTGTTAGATGATCTCTAGTAAAAGGATCTCAGGGTTTCTTCGGAGCTGGATTCTATGATCTCTCTGAATGCTTTGACAGCTCTCTCCCTCTTATCTAGGTGGGCTTTATCCATGTAGAGCCTTACAATTGCTACGCTATGTGAAAGGGTTCCAAAGCTGATTTCCTCGAATCTCTTAACAATTGGCCTGTCCCCCGATATGACTAGAACCTCCTCCTCTTTGAGCATAGGGTTTAATGGTAAGTGGGGTGTATCTATATATACTATTCCTTCGAAATCCTTTCCAAGCTCTTCTATTAGGAGCTTGTTGAGGAGGTTTCTGTTTATTGCTAGTAGTGATAGTGGGCTTCCCCTCTGTATCTGGATCCTCTTCTCCTCAACTACTGTATAGGGTATCTTTCTGCTTAGCAGCATCTTGCAAGATTCGAGCTTTCTTATGCTTGGGTTCCCCAGTATATATGAATCATCTAGATCTATATATCTGCTTGGATCCTCAACTATGGATTTATAGTCTATATAGGCGTTGCTCTCCTCAAGCATCCTTCCTACTAGATGTTCCACAGCCCTGGTTGTCTTATGATAATAGACAGCTGCAAACATATGGAATCTAGAGATCAGGACATGCTCATATGCATCAACAGCCTTATCTAGTATTCCAAGTCTCTTTCTAAGGGCCACAGCGTTTCTAGCGATCCTAACCCAGTCTATCCCTAACCCGTAGCCTGCTCCCGTGTAGTATGAGTCTCTGATCAGATAGTCAAGCAGATCCGCTGCAAAAGGGCCTTTAAGGATGTAGAAGAGGCTCTTCTCCATATCCTGATCAACACCGCTGAAGCCCAGAACAGGCCAGTCCTCGCTTGAAACCGCTGTGAGAGCCCTAGATACATCTCTGGCGTCGAAGCCCAGGTCACTGCTCTCTTCTATGCACGATAGTATCTCCTCATCGCTCTCAACGATCCTAGATCCAACTATCTCATGATTCGTATTCAAAGGATATAGGATCTTCTCCTCAAAGCTGTGGGAGAATGGTCCGTGGCCTATATCGTGTAGCAGGAGAACCAGTCTTAGATATTGGATAAGCCTGGCCCCTTCCTCTCTTCCAGCAAGCTTGAATCTCGAAGCTATGTTCTCCCCAAAGACGCCTGCTATATGCATAGCCCCTATGCTATGGATAAACCTGCTATGCGTAGCCCCAGGATATACATAGACGGATGTGGGGAGCTGGAGTATCCTCCTAAGTCTCTGAAACGCTCTAGTATTTATTATGCACTTCTCAACAGATGTTATACCTATATACCCATGTACGGGATCCTTTATCATATGTTCATATACCAGCATATAGCTCCAGTCTATGTATCGCTTGAGAACTAAATATCCACCACTAATTAGATCGGCTGAGATCTTCACAATATATCAAAGAAAATAGACTCTGTGGAAGCTGTTCATTTCTCTACCCTAGATAGCTCTTAAAGAGGTTTCTAGCATAATAGGATGGATAGCTACCAGCAGACTTTACAACTAAAAGCCCAGCTCTAGGGGGCGAGGAACCCTCGCTCTTCAGGACATGAAGGAGGTTAGAGCCAAACACTGTGGATCACGTTCGGGAAACGATCGTAATACCAGATCCTCATGGGGAGTATAGACTCCTGATTAGGCGTCCTTCTAATAGGTATTGTCTCCACATGATATTATGGGGTTTCATCTGAACAGCATTGATTCCCTATTAGATAGGATCTCCACCTCAAGGGTTTTTATAAATAAGGAGGTGTTGAGGCCAGACTATATTCCCGAGACACTGCCGCATAGGGAGAGGGAGATAGAGAAGATGGCCCTCGTCCTTGGAGCCTCTCTCCAGGGTGTGAGACCCAGTAATCTCTTCATATACGGTCTAACGGGTACAGGGAAAACAGCTGTTACTAAATATGTCTTGAGGAAGCTTAGTGAGAAGGGTAGCGAGAGAGGAGTTAGGATCCACTGGGTCTATGTGAATACGCGTGTTGATAACACAAGCTATAGGGTTCTATCGAAGATAGGCGAGGCGATAGGGGCTAAGATCCCGTTTACAGGTCTCTCAACAGCAGAGGTTTATAGGAGGGTTATGAATGTTATCGATGCGAAACAATCAATTGTAGTCACTGTGTTAGATGAGATAGACTATATGGTTAAAAGGGAGGGGGATGAGATCCTGTACAGACTTACAAGGGCTAATGAGGAGCTTTCTAAGGCGAAGATAAGCATTGTGGGTATAACCAACGATATAAAGTTCGTGGAGATGCTAGATCCAAGGGTTAGGAGCAGCCTAGGCGAGGAGGAGGTGGTTTTCCCACCATATAATGCCGAGCAGCTGAGAGACATATTAAGGCAGAGGGCCAGGATGGCCTTTAGAGAGGGAGCTGTAGGAGATGATGTTATATCCCTCTGCGCCGCCCTCGCAGCGAGGGAGCACGGCGATGCTAGAAGAGCCCTAGATCTGCTAAGGGTTGCTGGAGAGATAGCTGATAGGGAGGGCTCTGAAAAGGTCACTGAGGATCATGTGTATAGGGCTAGGAATGAGATAGAGAGGGATAGGGCTACAGAGATCATAGCGACCCTCCCCACCCATAGCAAGCTTATTCTATATGCGTTGCTAAAGATAGTGGAGGAGGGTAGAGAGGCAACTACGGGGGAGGTCTATCTAGCCTATAGAGACATAGCTAGGAGATACGGGCTTGAACCGGTTACCCAGAGGAGGGCAAGCGATATTATATCTGAGCTAGACATGGTCGGGATCATAAGTGCTGTGACAATCAACAGGGGGAGATATGGTAAGACTAGGGTTATAAGGCTCCAGGTAAGCCCTGAGGTTGTGTTAGAGACTCTTAGCCGTGACGGCATAACAGTCTAGGGAAGATACGACTTGATAGGCCATTAATATTGAATAATTATTTTAGCTATTAGCTCTTTGTCTCATCCCTCTATATATCCTCTCTATCCGCTCGGCAAGCTCTATATCCATAGTTGATAAGCCCTTGATATCATGTGTGGTGAGGAAAACCCTTATCGTATTATAGTTCTCAATACATAGATCTGGATGGTGGCCTAGCTCCTCGGCAGCATCCTTTATAGAGTTGATAAAGCTAACGGCATCTATGAAATCCCGCAGTGAATATCTCTTGTAGATCCTAGGCGTCTTACCCCCACCTATTTTCCACCCTGTGAGCCCCTTTTCAATCAGCATTTTCCTAGCCTCCTCAGGCGATATAGGCTTATATTCGCTCAAACTAGCCACCTATGTATATCTTCCAGGGAGTTTATTAAGG
>JAVVGG010000171.1:0-3482 GCA_032249275.1 Desulfurococcales archaeon | reverse complement strand
GTATGTGGACAAGAGGATCAATGATCTCAAGGACTATGTTGATAAGAGGTTTGAATCACTTGAGAAGAGGATAGAAGACCTCAAAGGATACGTTGATAAAAGGCTTGAGGACGTTGATAAAAGGCTTGAATCCCTAGAGAGGAGGGTCGAGCTGGTATATAACGAGGTCTCATCGATCAAAACAGATATCATAAAAATGATGAAGGAGTATATGGAGAGGCTATACGGAGGGAGGAAGGCATAGAGTGCATAGATCTCCTGTGGAAATTAAAGTTAACGTATCCTTTTAAACTTTAAAGCAAATATCTAGTTAAGAGCTGTAAGAAGGAGATATTATGAGGGGGTCTATCAGGAGTTGGGCCGCTATAGGGGTTCTCCTCTTTATCGTGTCAGCCCTGGTCGGGGGTCTTTCACCCGATAGCGTTAAGAATTCTCTATATAGCTCTTTTAGTGAGAAGGCTAGAGAGATAGAGAGTGCCGTGAGAGGTGGGGGACTTCTACTCCTCCCCCTATTGATATTCAGCAACAATCTAGTTGTATCCCTCATACTCCTAGCACTCTCCCCAACAATCGCCGGCTCTTGGATCTTCATGGCTTTCCAGGGCTTCGCAACAGGAGCGATAGTGGGGTACCAGGCTGTTGACGAGGGTATTACAAGCCTAATATCCCTAGTTCCAGGATGCAATTTATCCCCAGGCGATCTCACCCTCGCAAAGCTTGTTCTTCTAATCCCACATGGGGTTTTCGAGATAACTGGTGTAAGCATATTCTTCGCATCGTCTGTGAGACTCTCAACGGATATTCTAGGATATGCTATGTGGAGACTCGGTAGAAGATCTGAGAAACCAAGCATATTAAAGACCCTTAGATCTCTTCTGACACCAATCACCATAGGAATACTACTCCTAGCTGTCGCAGCCTTCGTAGAATCCTTTATAACCCCCCTAATAGGGTTCATAACCATACTACTGCTATGTAGATAATTTTTTCTAACAGCCACAGGTTTTAGAGGTTATATAGATATGTGATAGATGTCTGCTGGAGAGGATTAGATATGGTTGATAAAGATAAAAGTCTAGAGGGCGGGTTAATGAGTCTTTTATATAGAGCATCTGTATATATCGAAGCTAACAATTGGTGTGCTGTGCTAGAATATTTAGATGTCTTTTTTGGATCAAAGCGTCTCAGAATTCTATCCCTATTCTTTTAGAGAAGTTATTTATTGTTATAGATACGATCTCGCCGTTCTTGATCCTCACTATTATATCCTCCCCAACTAGAATTGCCTCGTCAGCCTCTTCTACCTCGTCTCCGAAATTTATGTATAGTGTGTCTGCAGATCTATCATAGTCTATCCAAATATCGTCCAGATTCTTGATCTTATATTCCATCTCTACCTACACACCCAATGTTGTGTCTCTTGCAGGCTTATAGATGCTGCTCTAGAGCTCTGTTTAAATTGTTTATAGCGATTCTCTGAAGCATAGCTGTGTTCCACATGCTTTTTTAGTCCATATGGGATGCAAAATATATTTTTTTCTAACGCATATATATAGGGGTAATAGGTTAATGGGTGTAAAAGGTTCTAATCTAGACTATATGGAGAAGAGGGCGCTCAACAACATGTATACTATTATAGACCAGCTATCAGAGACCCTAGGAGCCTCTGGAGATGTTGTGGAAAAGGCTAAGGAGATAGCCTTCAAATGCATTGAAAAGAGACTTCAGAGAGGTAGATCCTATAAATGTATTGCACTAGCAGCTATCTACACGGCATCCAGAATAGCTGGGAAACCCATCCCCATCAAACAGATCTCGCTGGTCACAGAAACACCTCTAGAAGAGCTTAGATCCTGCTATAACTCGCTTCTAAAAGCCCTCTGGGGAGAGCTTAGATATAGAAAGCCTCCAGATCCAAGTGATTATATAGAGTCTATAGCGAGTAGAATCGAGATCGATAGCGATGTAATAGCAGAGGCTAGAAGGATACTTGATACCATAAAAAGGGAGATACCCTTTATGGGCAAGGACCCCACGAGCTATGCTGCCGCGGCAATCTATATAGCAGCGAGGAAGCTTGGAAAGCCTATTAGCAAAACCAGGGTGTCCCTAGCAGCCGGAATCACCGAGGTGACTGTTAGAGCTAGATTGAGGGAGATGGCTGAGAAGCTCGGTGTAGATGTTGAGGAGGAAGTCCTGGGATCAAAGGCGCGTGGGGGAGGCTCTAAAAGGGTGAGGGCCAAGGCACATAAGTAGCTTGGCAATCACATTCTATATACTAGGAGCATCTGGATCTATACTCCTCAAATAGATTCCTCTCGACAACCTCACCACCAGGGGTCTTTTCATAGAAGACCCTACCAGGGATCCTATATGTTTTAACACTCCTCCTCATCCAACAGGCCAGGTCTAACCCTGCCTTAAGACATGTCTCGCCTAGGAAGGTCTCTTCATCCCAGCAGTATTCAACGGGAACCTGGGGGAGAAGTATTCCGGATCCATATATGCTCTCAATGTAGAGAGCATCCCTCCCAATAACTATATCTCTGGGCCCGCTAACCTCTATCCTGGGTCCTAGCACAGCTATCTCTATCGCTATAGAGCTCATCTCACCTCTTGAGAGGGGCTTGAACCTAGGATCCTTGAAGGCCGATGCTACAGCTGATTCGACAACCGCTCTAGCAAGCTCTAGATGGTGGGCTGTGAACCCTATACACCCCCTCAGAGATCTGTTTGAGCCGCTGACCTTTTCAAGGGTTACAAAGACAGCTGCCTTCTTCCCCATTCTAGGGTCTAGCTTGAATAGCTCCCCATAATCCACTGGGATCTCATCCTCATCTCCATACTCAATGTAAAGCTCTATAGCCTTTCTAGCCAGTTTAACAAGCCTTGACATCAGGCCGAGATCTATCTCCTCTATAGAGAGTATATCCCCCATAGAGGGTCCATATATATGAAATGAAACAGGGCTAAATATTGTTTAAAAATAGGTTCTCTGGATCAAATTGCTAGCTATAGATAGCCAAGGATCTTGCCTAACTCATTGCCCAGAAAAGCCGAGTGCTTCTCAAGATCCTTTCTAGCAGCAGCGATCAAACCCCTGAGATGCTCACCCTCAGCCTCTATCTCGGCGGTTTTAAGCCTAACAATAGCATATGTAAGAACCTCGTTAGCCTCTAAAAGGGAAAGGGCGTCCCTAGAGAGATTCTGGGATCTCTTAACAAGCTCCCCAACAACACATTCAAAGTGTGCAAAACCTATGTTCTTAATTACAAGGAATCTCTGCCCCTCAATAACCAGCTCACCACATATACCGCACTTCCAAACCTTATACCTACTCACGTTCTCACCTCGTCCTAATTCCAATCACATAGTCTCTTATATCTTTAAACCGCCTGATATTACCCGATCTAACAGCTCTAGAAAAGGGTTGAGTTATTAACATGATTAGATTATCCATATTATGATTGCATATATCTAGC
>JAVVGG010000170.1:0-3500 GCA_032249275.1 Desulfurococcales archaeon | reverse complement strand
CATATCACTATAAATACGATCCTCCAGAATATGAGGGGCTTGCTGCTTATGATTCTCCTAGCAACATAGATCGCGAGGTCTATCTAGATCACCAACTATTCTCCATCGCCGCCCTATATATGGAGATATCTAGGTTCATACTGTGAGCTTCTAAATCGCCTTTTAAGTCTAGAGGAATAGAATATGCCAGGGAGAATCTATGCTTGAGATAATAGATCTAAATGTTAGATATGGGAGAAGAGAGATCCTTAGAGGCGTAAGATTGAAAATCGATAGTGAAAAGATTGTTGTGCTCGGACCCAACGGTTCTGGAAAGACAACCCTTATAAAGTCGATTCTATCGCTTATTCCATACTATGGAAAAGTATTTATCGATGGGGTAGAAGTGAGAGGATAAGGGGCTATATAGGGTTATCGACTAACATAGCCGAGGTATATGGTTTAGGATACCTTGTCAGGGATCTCCTACAGCTATACGGCAGGATCAAAGGGGTGGATAGGGATCTAGCCCTCGATATGCTGGATAGACTTGGGATAAGGGATCGAGTGCTCGATAAACCTCTATCTAGACTTTCAGCAGGAGAAAATCTCATGGTGAGAAACGTCCTAGCCTTGGCGTCGTTTCCAAAGATATATATTATTGACGAGCCCTTCGAAAACATGGATATGGCGAGAAGAGGAATTATCGCCCGGTGGTTCGCGGAATATGCTTCCGAAGGGATTCTAGTCACACACGAGCTGTCCATGTTGAGGGAAAAATCATTCCAGGATTTCAAGGTCTATTTCCTAATAGCTGGAAAACTCCACGGGCCTATAGAAGTTAGAGATCTAGCCGAGCTATGTGTGGTTGAAGGTGCTAGAAGCGATGCTGTTCTTGTGATGAATGAGGGGGGCTACGCAGTGTCTCTCATAAGATCTGGAGATAGTTGCGATACAAAGCTATATATGGTTGGAAGCGTTAATAAGCTATATTGTGTATTGCTGTGAAAGCATCTGATCTAGAGACAATGCTACAGGTGATCGGAGAGACAGCAGAGAAGATCCTTATTAACAGCTTTAGAAAAGCACTAGGCATATATTATGCTCTATGGGATTTTACATGCTAATAACATCTATGATCTACTCTGTATTCTATATATTAGGGATCCGAGATCCAATCATAACTCTTACACCTAGCCTGGCTATTCTGATCGTTTTTATCTACATAACAATGTTCAAGATCTTTACGGGGGATATGATAAATAGAATGACCAGGTTTTAAAGACCTTTAGAATCCATGATACCAGGGCGTCTAGGAGATCATCAAGGATCTTTTACTTTGTCCTTGCGATCCTAGCTTCCCTATTTATCTATGTTTCTATAGTATCTGGGGAACAACAGCTATACTACATAGCAATGTCAATATATGTTGCCCCAATCATTGTGAGACACTATAGGATTCTCTATTCAAGCCCAAGGATCATTGAGCCTATGCACTACGACATAATAGCAATGGTAACGCTCTCTCGCTGGTTTTTGCACCGCTTATTTCTATACTATACTTTGTAATAGCGTGGTTCTACGCTAGCATAATGTCCCTATTAGAGGTCATAGAAAATGAGTGAAGATCTCTTGGAGCTAATGGAAATACTTGGTACTAGGGCTCTCCAAAACTAATCGAGATTAAGTATATTGATAGCACTATATGTGCTTAAAAAGGCTATCTTTTCAGATATAGTTAGATATACTGGGCAGCCTAAGAGCTCTGTATATCAGAGCCTACAGATTCTCGAGGATGAAGGGCTGGTCATGGTTAGATATGCTATCACATTTAAGGGGCCGAGGAAGGTGATTGAGATAACCAGTAAGGGGGAGTATCTGGTTGATAGATTATTAGAGCTGGCCTCTAGGCTTAGGACTGGCGGAGTGGCCTAGAGTAGGTAGGCTCCTACTAGATGTTCGTCTCGGGTTTTCTAAGCTAGCAGATCTACTCCTTTAATCTATATCTATTCCAAGGGTGTGGTTCAGAGATCTCTTGCTACTTTAAAAGGTGAGGAGCTCAAAAGCTAGTATCGATCAGTAAAGGCTCTAAATTAATCATAGTTGCATATCCTTATTCTCATTTCATAGGGGCCTATAACAGCTATTTCGAGCTCTCTCTTATCGAATTCTCTGGGAAGCTTTTCCCAGGGCTCTATATCGCCTGGAACCACTCGGAATATTGGGTGGGGCTTGAAACAGCTGTTACTAGCTATTCTATCTAACCATCTTCTGGATCTGATATATACTTTCTTGAGTAGGTGGAGAACCTCATATCTCACTTGAGAATCGCTTATAGATATCCTTATAGATGGATCTACTAGTGCAGCATCAAACTTGTCGTTGCCAAATCTATAGCCTCTTCTTATGCCCTCTAGCCATATGTAATAGATATAGGTGTTTATAGCCCTTATGGGATCTCTACTTACTCTGAATCTATATAACTGGGGATGATTCCTGTATCCCTTAGTATGGCCTTTTATAACTTTGAGCGCTAGTATCGATTCCCTCCACAGTGCCACTAGCCCTATAGGGTCTATATATTCAGGATCTATACTCCAGAGTCTCATATGGAACCCCGATCAACATGCGCTATTGGCAATAAAGCTATGTGAGAAATATTTTAACGAAGCATATATGACGCGGCTATAGATCTATAGATAGAGCTATATGGAATAGAGCTGGAGGATATACAGATACATGTCCGCTATATTCCAGTTAAGCAATATATACCCCTCCTATAGCCTATACCGAGAAAGGCCAGGAAGTTCATAGCCCTGTCTATATATGGGAATAGCCAGTAGATACTCTCTACAGCCTATCTTAGATAACAGATATGCAGGGATCGCTGGAAAGGGGATCGATGGCTACAGCGTTATACCATACCATGGTTGATAACAAATAAGGAAGCCACGCCCTAATCAGCTGTACAGAAAATCAGGGTACTCCTTGCTTCGAGCTAAACTACTATTGTTTTAGACAGGCATGCAGGCTTAGTAGAGGTCCTCAATGGATCTCCTAAATATCTTATTGCCTCACACTCTGTTCTGCTATAATTATTCCCCCTCTGTAGACTACATGACTCTCCAGATATCTGGGAATTATTTTAACCCCTCCGTAAGGGTGGTAAATCCTTCCTTGGGATACCGAGTAGATCATGAATATTAGATATAGAGAAGGAAGTCTCCATTGAGGAGTACAAAGCAGTAGGGTGTCACTTCCTTGCAGAATCTTTGGTTCCTTTATTCTAAACAGTCTCTCCAGCTCTTCTGGCTGGCTCTATATATTTATAGATCCTCATATAGTGTGTAAGCATTGAGCAGACCTTTCTATATTCTCTATAAGAGCTAAACAACTATTGGCCTGTATATAGGTGAATCTTCTTAGGATCGATGAATGTTTCTCTTCAAACCTAGGCCCTATCTCCTTAACAGTCAATGCTAAAGTCTCAACGTCTATGCATGCATCTATCCTTACTCAAG
>JAVVGG010000169.1:0-3501 GCA_032249275.1 Desulfurococcales archaeon | reverse complement strand
GGGAGGATCCCCAGCAGTGAAACCCCTCTCATCTAGGGCGGGGAGGGGGTCATAGATGTTAAAAAGATCTGATTGTAAATCATGATGCAAGTATACATCTATAAGCTAGAAAAGCGTATGAGTATGATAACCCTAAACATGTGAAGGCCAAATAAAACCAGACAGGGGTTTAAAATCGAAAGCGCGTCCTATGAAACTCAAACTTCTCTAATGTAGCCATATTCCTCTAGGGCTCTATATATGTTTGAGGATATTCTGAAGCTTTTTAGAGCATTAAGAGATATTTCTAGATATGTATCCGGATCTCTCTCCATAACATCTATGATCTTTATTAATTTCTTCCTAAGATCTCTATAGTCCTCCTCATCTATTTTAGAAACACTTGCAGTGTCTTCATATATATTTATAAACTGTGTGACCTCTGAACCGAATAGCCATCCATTGTATCTATCTATTATTGTTTCTAGCACACCACCGTCCCTTGATGATAAAGTTGGAACACCATTGATCCCGGCCTTCATATAGCTTGTACCACAGGCTTCCCATCCTGGGAATGGTGTGAATAGCAATAGATCTGCACCGCTGAGTATTGTCCTTGCCTCTTCCAAGCCATAATCGTGTATATATATAACATTATCCATCTCTTCATGGAGCTTTTTAAAGCGAAGCATCATCTCCCTACCATCTCCGTCCCGCGGATGTGCCTTGCCAGCTAGAACAAATGTTACATCCAATTCCCTGCCCAGCTCTTTTACAAGTCTCTCGATGAGATAGGGTCTCTTATACCTAGTGATCCTTCTAGCCCAAGCTATTATAGCCCTTCCAACTTTGATCCCGGTTTTTTTAGATCTCAAAAGAGATACCAGATCCTCTCTGGCTGCGTTTCTAGCCCTTTTAAACTCCTCTAATCCTATACCTCTTTGACTTCTAGATACTAATGATTTTATCTCTCTATGGCTCCACCTATCAAGATCAACACCATTTCTAACATAGCTTAGCTTCCAATGGTATTGGGGAAAGATTCTTGAGAGTGTCTCGATGTGTTTCCTAGAAACAGCATATCCCTTCTCAACATAGTCTAGAACTATGTCTGTTAGCCTTTTAAATCCGCCTCCAACATTTATTTCAAACTCCTTCTCAACGATCTCACCAGGGATCATTGGGTGACCCCAAGGCCCCGGGGTATGGATCACCAATCTAGTCTTATCTCTAAGCTCTCTTAAAGCTAGAACAGCTAGGGAGACATTGCTCTCTTGGAGATCTATGTACTCTATGTTACTAATGCCTATCCTCTCCCTTATATACTGGGCGGAGGATCTAGCAAAGACTATGTATTTAGTTATAGCCTGTTCAGGGGAATCCTCTATATATAGTCTTCTAGTTATATATGCTATATTTTCTGGATATACTAGTTTTAAATAGATCGCCTTAGCTTTCCCTATCTCATAGACCAGGGGTTCGATCCTCACTTCCCCATATAGCTTTGTAACAACTATCAATTCTCTCTCTTTTTTGAGCCTCTCCTCGATCTGGGATATTATGGGCTCCTGATCTTTCTCGATAAAAGAGCCATTCCTATATTCGTATTCAACATAGCCATTTCTATGAAATAGTGTAAGCACATAATAGTCAAGTCCTTTTCTAGACATTGCATAGAACTTGTCTCCCTCTAAAACGCCGAGACCGCCTGCATATATTGGAACTTCGTTTAAAGCGATCTCCATGGTGAGGCTTAAAATAGCCATTTTAACCTCTATAATGTACCTAATTCACCCTATAAGCCTTAAAAATTGAATCCCTTATCAATATATGATCCATAGTAGAATACGTCATTTAAGAATATATCTTTTCTAGTAATAAATACTTTGGTGAGTTCTTTGGGCAGTTATAAAATAACCTATGTAACCCTCTTAGCCGATGAATCTATACACCCAAGATACGAGGAAGCGCTCTCCATAGTTGAAAAAGAGCTTCTGGGCAAGAGATACCCGATGTATATCGCAGGTAAGGAGGTTTACAGCGATAAAGGAGAGTTTGAGAAGAGGAGCCCAATAGATACTAGTATCCTCGTTGGGAGGTTCCAGAGAGGTTCTAGGGATCATGCTATCCAGGCTCTAAAGGCTGCTTATGAAGCATTCAAGGAATGGGGAGAGAGCGATTGGAGAGATAGGGTAAGGATCTTTAGAAAAATAGCCGATATAATTGAGGCCAGGAGGTTCGAGCTTGCAGCTGCAATAACATATGAGGTTGGAAAGAATAGGCTTGAAGCTCTAGCCGAGGTCCACGAGGCTATAGATGCGATAAGATACTATGCCGATCTAATGGAGAGGGAGAACGGATATATAAAGAAAATGATGCCCGGAGCACCTGGGGAGGAGACCTGGAGCGTTGCAAGACCCTATGGTGTATGGGTCGTTATATCACCCTTTAACTTCCCCCTAATGCTTGCAAATGGGATGATGTTAGGAGCCCTCCTCACAGGCAATACGGTAGTTTGGAAGCCAACTAGTGAGGCGCCTCTAACAGCTACATTATTATATGGAATATATATGGATGGCGGTATCCCGCCAGGGGTGTTGAACATGGTTACAGGCCCTGGAGATGAGTTTGAAGATGTGTTTGTCTCCAACAGGTTGGTTGCTGGAATAGCTTTCACAGGTTCTAGGGATGTTGGTATGAGACTATATAGGAGATTCACCTCAGAGCAGCCATATCCAAAACCCATAGTGCTTGAGATGGGGAGCAAGAATCCGACTATAGTTACTGCCAAAGCGGATCTCGATAAAGCTGTTGAGGGTACTATGAGAGCTGCATTTGGATATGGAGGTCAAAAGTGCAGCGCGACGTCGAGACTATATGTAGATAGAAGGATAAAGGATGAGTTCATAGCAAGGCTAGTTGACAGGGTTAAAAAGATAGTAGTAGGAGATCCTAGGAGGAGAGAGGTTTTTCTAGGCCCTGTGATAAATAGAAGGGCCGTCGAGAACTATAGAAAATATGTTGAGGATGCTGTGAAGGCAGGCGGCAAAATCTTAGTGGGAGGAAGAGTTCTTGAAGAGGGATTCTATGCTACGGGATTCTACGTAGAGCCATCAGTAATCATAGATGTTCCAGAGGATCACTATCTCTGGAAGCAAGAGCTCTTCCTACCAATACTCCTTGTCTCAGAATTCGATACCTTAGAAGAGGCTATTAAGAAGGCTAACAACACTGAATACGGGCTAACAGCCGGGATCTTCACAGAAGATGAGAACGAGTACGAGCTATTCTTCAGAAAGATAGAGTTCGGCGTTACATACGCTAACAGAAGAGGAGGCTCTACTACAGGAGCTTGGCCAGGAGCACAGACATTCGTTGGATGGAAGGCTAGCGGAGCTACAGGAAGAGGCGTTGGCGGCCCTTACTATCTCCTCAACTACTTCAGAGAACAGGCTAGAACTATTGTTAAAGAGCTTAAAAGATGAAAAGATAAAAAGCAGAATCTACTTAATACGTTGTTTA
>JAVVGG010000168.1:0-3518 GCA_032249275.1 Desulfurococcales archaeon | reverse complement strand
TTTTCTTTAGATCCAGTCTCAGGATCTTATTTATTGCATAGTTGAGAGCTACATTATATCTCCTGAGGAGCTCTATGCCAGCAGGCTCGGGACTAACCCTCACACCTATCGAGATGGTTAGCAAACCCTCATCGCCAGAAGCAATAGAGCCCCTCCAAAACGATCAAAACCCTAGAAGGCTAATAAACCATAACCATCCCCACCTTAAAGAACGAGGCTTTCGGTTGTAATTACTTGGTGGGTGGTTCATTACGCTACCCCCGGGCCCCCTCACCGCAGTAGCTCAGCCCCTGTTGCCAGGGGCTTCAAAGCCCTACGGATCTCGGAAACCCGGGGACACCAATAAATTTACAAGGATTTAGGGTTTATATACTTATCGGGCTACAAAACACTTCAAACCAGTAACAGCCTTTTCATTGAGCCTGGCGACTGCTTATGAGCCCTCGAAGATCCCTGGGGTTTTATGACCCCCTAGGGGAAGAGGCTTTTATTTGTAAAGCTATATAAGTGCGTCTTTGGTATTTAATAAATGGTCACTAGTGTAGAGTCCTTGGTGTTTTTATGAGCTATGAGAGGTATAGGGACTGGCTGGAGGAGGCTATCGACGATCTAGAGGCGGCTATAGAGCTATTTAGAGTTGGGAAGTGGAGCAAGGCCTGCTTCTACTCTCATCAGCCTGTAGAGAAGGGTTTAAAAGCTTTGCTGATTAAGAAGCTTAGGGTATATAGGCATACTCATAGTGTTAAAGCCCTTTTAGACGAGGCATTGTCGAAGATCAATTTTCCAGATGGTCTGGCTAGAGCTGCTGGTAAGCTAGACAGATATTACATACCAACTAGATACCCCAATGCATGGCCCTCGCTACCGCCTCACAAGCACTATTCCAGAGAAGATGCAGAGGAAGCTATCAATATAGCTCGCGAGGTGTTAGAACTTGTTAAGAAGATCCTTGAAGGAGATCCCTAGTAATAACCATCTCAAGGATCTCATAGAAGATCTTGAGAGGCTTATCGATGAGCTAATAGATCGCTATAAACCGTTAAGAATCATCTTAGCAGGCTCCCTCGCCGAGGGAAAATTTGTAAGAGGACTCAGCGATATAGACTTACTAATTATAACAAGCAATAT
This sequence comes from Desulfurococcales archaeon, assembly GCA_032249275.1. GTDB lineage: Archaea > Thermoproteota > Thermoprotei_A > Sulfolobales > AG1 > AG1. The sequence continues at coordinate 2,390 of JAVVGG010000168.1, read as the reverse complement.
TGAGGCCAGCATAGACAGGTTCATAGTATATAATATAGAGGATGTCGACGTAGAGGTGACAATCGTAACAGAAGACGAGCTGAGAGAAGCTCTCGAATTAAATAGAGATTTCTATGTCAGAGCCTTGAACAAGGGTATAGTGTTATACTCTAGAGATAATTAATGTATAACTACCTCATCTACCCTCTATCTATTAGTATTAGTTAGCATTATGCAGAATCATGTGGGAAGCTAGGAAAGCCCGAGACTTACTTATCCCCTTTAGTTCCATCGAAGATCATCCCTTGTATCAATTATTGGTGATTGATAAGAAATAGGTAGTTATATTACGATCTCCATGAAAATGGGGAGAGAATTAGTCAAGAGAGCCTGGAGGCTTGGCATCAACTTCTCTGAGTTCTTGCAGAGAAAGCTGAAGAGAGAGGCTGGAGAAGATGAGGGGGGTTCTTGACAAAACGAATGACAAGCCTCGCTCTTTAGGGCGGGGTGTTTTTAAGCTTCTGGCCATGGTATTTAGTTGGGGCCAGGGTCTTGGCGGGCAAAAGTATTAGTAGAATGTCTGGCGGGCACGCCTCGGAGATTCCCCCGCCAGAGACCCCGACCCCTGGAATCATTTAGAGAGCTAATAGAGAGGAGGAAGAGGAGCAATAAGAGAATAGTTAGGTTGAGGCTATTCCCGAATAGATATGAACAAAAAACGCTATTTGATATAGGCTTGGCATGTGCTAGGCTGTGGAATGAGCTTAGCTATGAGAAGAGGCGGGTGTTCTTCAACAGAGAGCTTACAATAATGAAGAGGGATGAGATTAACAAGAAATACTATCACAGATATAAAGAGGTTCTCGGTGTTAATGCTGGCCAGGTTGTTAATAAGAATGACTAGGCTTGGAACGCATTCTTCGAGGTACTAGATCTAAGGAAATAAGGTAAACTACCACCATTCATGAAGAAACTATCTCCACCAGGATATTGGAAGGATAGGGAGACTGGTGAGAAAGAGATACACATACTGATTAGAAACGATAGATATTATCTAGAGCCTATTAGCGAGGACGAGGGATACATAGTACTTGAAGACCTCGATCTGAGGATAAGATATGAACCTAGTAGAGGTTAGAAGCATTAAAAATCAAACTATGAGACTCGCTCTAGAAGATGTTCAGCTGATCTTCAATCATTCGAGCTATACTTGGGAGAAACAATATATTTTCCAGAGGATGTCTTTGGAGCTATATAGATGTGAGGATCCGGGTGCCAGGGTATATAGGCCTTCAGAGGATATGTTTTTGCTAGCAGATGCTCTAGCTGCTGAAGTAGATCTCCTTAGAAGGGCGCATATAATTCCAGACCTGGGAACGGGGGGAATATTTAAAAATGGAACTGCGAGATGAATATTAGATATGTAAGATGGAAATTAAAAGGCTCAATATAACTGAGATAGCAGTGGCACGGTTACAACTGAAAGCCTCGCCCTTCAGGGTGGGGATGGTTATGGTTTATTAGCTTTCTAGGGTTTTGATTTTTTGGAGCCCAGGATGATGGGCTCCTGGGGGAGTTCTGGCCACCCCGACTGCCCCCCAAAGACAAATGTAAACCCGAATAGATGGGGGGAACAATGATCCGCCTGAAAGGAACGACGATCAAGATGACGACCTGAAGGCAGGAGAGAAGGTCAGAGGAAGCCCTAAAAGAGCTAGATGTAGCAGAGATTTTTCTAAAGGAGGGTCTTTTGAGAAATGCTGCTGGTAAAGCTTTCCAGGCTTGGAAGTCACTACTATCCTATTTAGCCCTAAATAACCTCAAGCTTCTCGAAGATAGGTATAAGGGGTTTAAAAGGGTTGGTTCGCGATCTATTCCATTGCATAAATGGATCGCAGCCGTTATGCCAGCTAACAGAATGACAACAGGGCAAGCCTCGTCCTTTAGGGCGGGTTATGTACGTGTTTTAAGCTTTCTAGGTAGACATCTAAGGCGTGATGAGGTCTATGTATAATGCTTTGATGGTTTAGGGGTTGATGCCTCGGATGGGCACCCCGTTAGCGTGTTCCCCCAACCCAATGATCTTGGGGATAGAGGCATTAATCCCCAACCAGAGGGCTAACACCCGAGACTCCAGCATAAAAACCCCGCCCTTTTTAGGGCGGGGAGGGGTCATAGAGCTGGCAGCGCTAGCCTTGCAACTACAAGAATTTCAATACGATGGGCCTGATCCAGAAGGGATAAAGAGCAAGATACCTAGTGAAGATACTGCTAGAGAGCTTACAAGGATATTGTTGATGAGAAGTAAGGAGATTATAAGATCTTTGGAGAGGGAGATGTAGATAGTTATAGATTTTCTATTGATAAGAAAACATTATATGTAGAAATCGCATAAGATAACCAAGGGATCG
>JAVVGG010000167.1:0-3552 GCA_032249275.1 Desulfurococcales archaeon | reverse complement strand
GAGGTTTCAGAGCGATCTTCGCCTATATAGATAACCCGGAGGCGATGCCTACAGGGGCTTGGGGTTTTATAAAGCATCCACTCTACATGCCCCTTTTAATTCACACATGGCTAGGAGCGCTTACAATGGCATCGCTTCTAACTGCGTCTATATATGCTATTAAAAGCTGGAGAACCCATGATCCTCATGAGATGAATATATATTCAAATGGGTTTAGATTCTATATCGCTGCAGGCCTACCGATCCTAGTTGCTCAGAGCCTAACAGGCTTTTGGTTATATATAGCCCTGGGGGAGCACTCCCCTTATCTCTTCAAAGCTATAAACGGCTTCCAAGGAGTATATATGGGCTTCCTACCCCTCTTCATAGCCTTCCTAGTCACAATAGCTGCAATATGGGTTGGGGCTATATCGCTATACATAGTTTCTAGGAGAGGGGGTAGAAGCTATCTATCAGCCTATATACTGGCCCTCTCAAGCGCCCTTGGAGTCCCCTTGGGAGAGGTGCTTCACGATGCTCCTAGAATACCCTATATGGTTCTCATAGGAGATAGAGGGATCCATGTTAACGATCTAGCTAATAGCTTGATACCATTAACATGGGATCTAGCATATATGGCTGTGGGTATATCGGCATCTATAATGGCTATATTCTTCGCACTGCTCTACACAATATACATCAAAAAGATCTAGCGGATCTTCTAGCAAGATATATAGAGCTAGTGAGGCAGGGGAAAGGAGACTATGTTAGCTTGTTTATAACCACTCAATTCTGCAGGGAACCGCTGTACAGAGAAGGGTTTTTAAATTGGCATTGATATATTTATAAAAACTCTTGTGGATCACTAGCTGTGGATAGGGCGAAGAAGTCTCGAGATTATATGTCGAGCTCAACCCACCCACTATTTATCCTAACACCATATGTTTTTAACCCCATCTTCTCCTTAGGGAAGCTGGGCGCCACGCTAGGAGGCTCTATCATTGCCCCGCTTCTGAGATCGAAGACTGCTCCATGACAATAGCATCTAACCACCCTTTTCTCTTTATCCACACTACCCAGGATACACCTTGCATGGGTGCACACAGCGTCTATTGCGTATAGCTCTCCATCTACCCTTGCTATGAAGATCACCTTGTCCTCAACCTTAACAGCCACAGACCCTCCTGCGCTCTCAAGGGCTCTCTCAGAGAAAACCCTTCTCCAGGGCATGGGTGCCACCTATATAGGCCTTCTCCACAGCTTATAGGTTTTTTACGTTAATATAGATCTGCTAGTGATCCGAGATCTGGTTTAGAGGTGCTCCTCTCTATATTGCTATAGGCTTTTGGCAGCCACTCCCTCATAGTCTCTATATCCCTTCTACTCAGCTCATGCCCAGACTCGATGATTTTAAGCTCTACAGATGCTCCTAGGGATGCCAGCCTCCTATATAGATTCTCAGCATCACTTGGAAAAGCTATGGGGTCTCTAGAGCCTGCTAATATCAGGATCTCCTTGCCAGCTAGGTTGGGCCTAACACCAAGATCTACTGGGAAGAGTGGCCTTAGAAGTATTGCACCCGCAAATGAACCTGGCCTTAGAAGCAGGGTGGCTACAGCTATGTTTGCACCGTTGGAGTAGCCAACAGCTATAGCTCTGGCCTTTTTAAAACCATATTGGTGGGACGCGATCTCTATGAAATCTGCCAGCTCCTCAGCTCTGTATCTAAGATCCTCGAGATCGTATATCCCTGGAGCGATCCTTCTGAAGAACCTAGGCATGCCGTTCTCGAGAACCTTCCCTCTGGGGCTAAGGATCCCTGCATCGAGATCTATAGTCCTTGCAAGGGGCACTAGATCCTCCTCATCCCCGCCCGTGCCGTGGAGGAGAACCAAGATCCTATCCCCCTTTGACGGGGGTATATAGATGTGTTTAAAGCCCAGGATCTCGCCCCTTATAATCTGTACCATCAGCCCCTCCTCCTAGGGATCTCCACACCACTTAGAAGCCTAACCCTTGGCAGCCAGCTCTCTATCCATCTCCTCTGAGGCTCAAGCCATTCTGGGAGCACAAGGTCGCTTCCGAGCATCTCAGGTGGCTCGTCAACGCTGAATCCAGGGCCTGATGTCGCTATCTCGTATAGCACATAACCAGGTTCTCTAAAGTAGATCGATTTAAACCATTTCCTATCAATAACAGGGGTCACCCTGAAGCCGAGTCTCAATAGTCTCTCCCTAAATACAGCTTGATCCTCTTCTTTGGCTGTGTTCCACGCAATATGGTGAACAGATCCAGCGCCTACATAGCCATAGTCGAGGCCTGGTGGGCATAGAACATCTATCATAGACCCAGAACCTCCATCGCCAACCTCATATCTAACCCTGTGCAAACCCTCATAGACCTTTCTAAAGCCGAGAACATCCTCTAAGAACCACCCGCTGTGCTTGCAACTAACAACAGTGATCTCTGCTTTGTGGAAGCCTCTTATGAAGTGCTCCCCAGGCACTGGGCTACCTCTCCAAGGCTCGACAGGCTTTTGATCAGCTTCTCTGTGGGCTACAAGGGCTAGGGGAAGGCCGTCTGGATCTTCGAATTCGACAAGAACACCATCGTCCTCCCTCCTAGGCTCCCCGATCCTCACGCCAGCGTTTTTTAGCCTCTCAACCCAATAATCCAGAGAATCCATGGGGATCGAGAAATAGACTCTCGAAGAAACACCATATCCTGGAACCCCTCTAGGAATACCTACATAGGGGAAGAATGTTAGATCAGTTCCGGGGGAACCCTCGGCATCTGCATAGAAGAAGTGATACACGCCAGGATCGTCCTGATTAACACTTATCTTCACAAGCCTTAAACCTAGCACACCTACATAGAAATCAAGGTTAGCCTGGGGATCGCTTGCAAGGGCTGTTATATGGTGTATACCTAGCAACCTCACATTGCCTAAGAATATAAAGAACCACCAGATATACTTCCCTACAAGCTTAAAAAGCTTTACAAGGTAAACTATATATAAACCTTAGGAGGCGATGTGTGTGAAGGCAAAGTATTTAACATTCTAACTATCCAGTTTATTCATATTCTGAAGGAAATGCTTTCACATGTAAAGCTATATTTTATTCGAGGGTTCCTAGGTTTCCAGCCTGCCCTGCTATCTTCTCTATGATGTTTAACATGAACTCTCTGAATGTTGGGCTTTCATATATTATTACCCTTAACCTATTGCCTAGACCTCTTTCGATGAGTGGTCTAGCGACTCTGCTACTCATGGCGTGTACCTCAATAGCTGTGTCCAGGCTATCTCTATATCCCATGGTCACAGCTTTTACTAGAAGCTCCGAGGCTGTCTGCGATGCTACTATAAAGCTTCTAACCCCTCTTTCTACCAGATGCCTTATTATCTCTACACCCTCCTCCCTCATCACAAGTCTATATACCTTGATATGATCTATCTCCAGGCTGTCTAAAACCCCTCCAAACCCTAGATCCAGCTTATCTGAGCTTAAAACAGCTATCCTGCCTCTAGGCCTTATGGCGGAGCCTATAATGCTGATCGCTATGCTGATCCTT
>JAVVGG010000166.1:0-3571 GCA_032249275.1 Desulfurococcales archaeon | reverse complement strand
AATCCAAAACAAATTAATATCAATGACAATCAATGATCATCGAGGGACAAGCGGTGGGTAGTTATATGAAACATATAAGCTGAGACAGTTATTTAGAGGGGTTCGGGTTTCATTGGGCTTGTTCAAGCCCTTTTCCTTGGTTTCATTGCATTGGGCAGGGCTTTTATCGCCCCGTAGCATCATCTATATCCACCCGCTCGGGGTGACCCCAACCCACAGATCCACCTTCATAGCTTCCTCAGGTTCATTGATGTGGGGAAACCCTCGCCTCCTGGTTTATGGATTGCATGTGAGCCCCTCTTGGGTCTCTATCCCCACACCCTCATTGCGGGGCTTCATAAGAAAATTGCTAACAAACCTTATAAACACTTATGAAACTCAAAACAGTTTCTTGAGGCACCTGCTTTAAACCCTTCAAAGATATCAATATATTGATAGGGGTCGGAACTGGCTTTAGATCATATAACATATGCTAAAGACAATGTTAGCGATGAAGAGGTTATGGCTCTTCTAAGGCCGTATATAGCTAGCTGGCTGAAGAATAAATATGGATCTCTGACACCGCCTCAAAGAATGGCTATACCGAGGATAAAGGCTGGTGAGAATGTGCTTATCTCAAGCCCTACAGGTACCGGTAAAACGTTAGCAGCGTTTCTAGCTATTATAGACACTCTATACGAGCTATGGGAAAGGAAAGAGCTAGGCGATGGCATCTATGCCCTATACGTCTCTCCCCTTAGGGCGCTTAATAACGATATAAAGAGAAACCTTCTAGAACCCCTGAGCGAGATAAATTCGATACTCTTGAAAAACGGTGTGGATCCTCCGAATATAAGAATTGCTGTGAGAACAAGCGATACTCCTCCCCACGAGAAGCAGAAGATGTTGAAAACTCCTCCCCATATATTGATAACCACTCCCGAGAGCCTTGCCATATCGCTGTCTGCTCCTAAGTTCAGAGAGCTTCTTAAGAGTATAAGATGGGTCATAGTAGATGAGATCCACGAGCTAGCATCGAGCAAGAGGGGCTCACACCTGGTGCTAAGTCTCGAGAGACTTGTTGAGCTGATAGGAAAAGAGCCCCAGAGGATAGGCCTATCAGCTACTATATATCCCTTAGAAATGGTTGCAGAATTTCTAGTAGGTTTCGATGATAGAGGTAATCATAGAAAGTGCACCATAGTTGATGCTAGGTTTGCCAAACCTATAGATATAAAGGTTATATGTCCTATGGTGGATCTTATAAGAGCTCCGGCCGAAGAGATTAACAAGGCTATATATGATACGCTTGCAGAGCTCATAAGAAAGCACAGAACCACATTGGTTTTTACGAATACTAGGCATTCAACAGAGAAGGTTGTATATAGGCTTAAAAAGATCTTTGAGAAAGATCCAGAGATAAATGTGGAAGATATAGAAGCTCATCACAGTAGTCTCTCAAGAGAGGTCAGGCTGGATGTTGAGGAGAGGTTAAAGAGGGGTGAGCTGAGGGTTGTTGTTTCATCAACAAGTCTCGAGCTGGGGATAGATATAGGGTATATAGATGTTGTAGTACTTCTCTCAAGCCCTAAGAGCGTCACAAGGCTACTCCAAAGAATTGGGAGGGCTGGGCACCATATTAGGCAGACAAGCCTTGGAAGGCTTATCGTTGTTGATAGAGATGATCTGGTAGAATGTACGGTTTTAGCTAAAGCTGCTATGGAGAGGAAGCTAGATAGGGTAAGGATTCCCAGAAATCCACTGGATGTCCTAGCACAGCATATAGTTGGCATGTCGCTTGAAAAGAAGTGGAGAGTCGATGAGATATATAGGGTCGTGAGAAGGGCTTATCCATATAGGGATCTTGACTATGAACTTTTCGAAAGAGTGTTGAGATATCTCTCAGGAGGGTATGAGATAGATAGATATGCAAAGGTATATTCCAAGATCTGGATGGAAGATGGGACCATTGGGAGGAAAAGAAGCGCTAGAATGATCTATTATTTAAACTCGGGCGCCATACCAGATGAAGCTAAGATAAGAGTGATCTCTGAGGGGAGAGGATATGTAGGAGATCTCGATGAGGGGTTCGCAGAGATCTTAGAGCCCGAAGATATATTCGTGCTGGGAGGGAAGACATATCAGGTTATAAGATCTGAGGGAGATAGGATCTATGTGAGACCAGCTGATGGGCAGAGACCTACCGTTCCAAGCTGGTTCTCCGAAATGCTTCCACTAGCATTCGACTCAGCTTTAGAGGTGGGTAGATTCAGGAGGGAGGTAGCTGATATGCTTCATAAACATCTAGAGAATCCAGAACCGGTTATCGAATATCTCATGAAGCACTACATGCTAGAGAGGCACGCAGCTGAAAATATAGTTGAGTACTTCCTGGAACATCTATATTATACTGATTGGATCATGCCTTCAGATAGGCTAATCATGATCGAAAGATGGGTAGATCTAGAGGCAGGAACTGAGCACATAATCTTCCACAGTCTTTTTGGAAGAAGAGTTAATGATGTGCTAGCTAGAGCATATGCATATCATCTTGGAGAGCTCTTTAATGAGAATATAAGAATAACTGTAACAGATAATGGCTTCATGATAACATTCCCAAGGATCGTCGGTGTAGATGAGATGCGTATTTTGAAAACCGTCTACTCAGTAAGACCTGAGAATCTTGAGGAAACAATGAGGAAAGTTGTTAGAAGAACCGAGATGTTTAAAAAGAGATTCAGACATTGCGCCGAGAGAAGCTTCATGATACTTAAAAGGTTTAGAGGAAGGGAGATAAGTCTCCAAAACAGACAGATCAATGCTGAGACACTTATAGAGATAGTTGAGGAGATGGACAGGTTCCCCGTGATAGAGGAGACATATAGAGAGATCCTCGAGGATTACATGGATATAGAAAATGCCAGGCTAGTAATAAAGAAGCTTCTGGAAGGGGGGATAAAGGCTAAATATTTCGAGAATCCCAAGGGAGCAAGAGCCCCATCCCCACTAGCGCATTCAATAGTAGCTGCTGGGATAAGCGACATAGTGCTTATGGAGGATAAGAGGAAGATCTTAGCCAAATTCCATGAAAATATAGTTGACGCGCTAAGAGAAAAGGGAATAATGCTTAGAAAAGCGATCTCACCTCAAAAAGCTCCTCAAATGTAATACGATTAAAATATAATAAATGAAGTTTAAGTATCTTATTATAACTCTTTCATTATTAAACTTTAAACCACATAATATATCAGTAGATTTGTACTTAATCATCTTCATATTTTTTACTCAATTTTATTCGTGTTCCGCTCTGACCTCCTCCCCGCCCTAAAGGGCGAGGCTTTCAGTTGTAAGAGGCTCTGAAGGGTATAGATAACCAGTAGATCTATTATTAAATGATGAAGCATGCTTAATTCAACTTCCTCATATGCTAAGGTAAAATTTTCAACCACGGATCTGGAGTGATCGATATATTGAGCTAATTTCCACATTGAGATTCTTTTTATAAGCATTTAATCCATCTGATGATAATAAAGTTTGGCAAACCTCGCCTTTTAAGGCGGGGTGGGGCTTTGGATCGTTATGGTTTTTAACC
>JAVVGG010000165.1:0-3582 GCA_032249275.1 Desulfurococcales archaeon | reverse complement strand
ACTATGAATTCTGATGCGTGGGGGGCTAGCACGTGGATCCCTGCTATTGTGTTGCTCCTAGGATCTATAACTATTTTGGCGAGACCGTGTTCAACGCCCATTATCCCTGATCTAGCTGTTAGTTTGAAGCTTACAACTCTGCATGAGCACATGCCAAGAGATTCTACAAGTCTCTGCTCTGTCGAGCCTACATATGCTACCTCGGGGTCTGTGAATACTACGACTGGTGTTGACTCATAGTCTATCGATTCCTTGGAGCCGATTGCTATGTTCTTAGCCGCGATAGCCCCCTCCTTTGCCGCGAGCGTCTCTAGAAAGGCCGGCTTGGGCGTCCCTGCTACATCCCCTGCAGCGTAGATCCTTGGGTTAGAGGTTCTCAGATCCGTTGAGACCCTTATAAACCCCCTGCTATCCAACTCCACACCGGCTAGCTCTAGCCCCAGCCCCTCCGTATTTGGCTTTCTCCCAGTTGATATTAGCACGGCATCGTATTCTTCCTCGATACTCCCTTTAGGCGTTAGGATCTTTGCCACAGCTCTAGACCCCCTTCTACCGAAGCCAGCGACCTTTGACTTCGTATAGATCTTCACACCCTCCTCAGAGAGGATCTCTGCGAGAGCCTTAGAGATCTCGGGCTCAACCCCTGGGAGGGGTCTGTCTAGGATCTCTACTACATCAACCTCAGAGCCGAGTCTGGCGAATGCCTGGGCAAGCTCTAACCCTATGGCTCCAGAGCCTATAACGAGCATCTTCCCTGGCAGCTCCTCAACACCCCATATGGTGTCGCTGGTGTAGTAGGATATATCATCGAGCCCCTCTATCCTGGGTATCGAGGGGCTAGATCCTGTGGCTACTATGAAGTATTCCCCATATATATCTATATCACCGCCTGCTGAGGAGATCGATATGCTGTTAGGAGATTTGAATCTAGCAGAACCTATGTAGAGATCCACGTTATAGTGTTCCAAGAGCCTCTCATACTTCTCCCTCCTCATATCCTCGACGAAGCTCCTAAGACTCTTCATCACGTTGGGGAAATCGATCCTTGGACTTGGCATCTCAACGCCCCTCGCAGAGTAGATCCTATGCAGCTTAGACGCCTTAGCAGTCTCGATCAGATATTTAGATGGTACGCACCCAACATTAACACATGTACCTCCTATGGGGCCTCTGGTAACCATTGCGATCTTTCTGTCATATCCCAGGAGCTCTCGATATTTGACTATAGCGGCGAAGCCGGCAGCGCCTCCGCCTATAACTACTAGATCGTATTTCCTCTCACCGCTACCAGATCCCACTGTAGAAATAGGTTCCCCATGTAGGCTGCAGCACCCCATTATCCCACACACTATCTTAATACCATATAGGGCTTATCTATGTTTGAGAAAATAGGCTGTATATCTATTTTCACAATATAAAAATAAATAATGGCATAGCCTCTGTTGAGATCAATATCTCCCAGTGCAGGTGGCGCTATCCACGCTGAGATCTATGGGTTTTATTTTCATATAGTGGAAATGGAGTCCTCTGCTATTTTCTCTAAAACATATGAATATATATACACCATAAAGTCTTGGGGGCTTAGATGCTAGCTAGATTCATTGGAACCGTGATTGGAGGATGGAGGATAGGTGTTATAGCGATCGCTTCGGCGATATTATTCTCGCTATTCTATATGATCTCAACAGGCATAGTCTCCTTTGTAGAGCTCTATGGGGGCTATCTGGGATCCGGGTTCTATGTTTATGAGGCCTATAGAGATCCATATATAGTTAACAACATATATCTAATAGTTGTTGGAGGCCTTGTCATAAGCATATCGCCTCTAGCAGCACTCCTCATAACTGTTAACTCAGCCCTTGTAGGTCTCAACATAGGCGCTATCATAAGGGCTGCCACTAACCCAGGATGCTGTGGCATTAGGATAGGGAAATCGGCGGGTGTTCTAGCAGGATCGATGATCCCAGCCTCCCTAGGGATCTTCACATGCTGCGGAGGAGGTCTCTTAATAGCTGTGCTGGGGTCTCTAGGCCTCTGGGGAGGCATCGCACTATTAAGGATCTATGGCCCTCTATTCCAGATCATAGCATCTATAGCTCTACTTGCAAACCTCCTATACCTCTATAGAAGATTAGCCAGGGCCAACATGCCGAGTAACATGGGCATGAGGCTGAGGTTAGATGGCAAGGGCTAAGGATATTAGAGGGGCTAGGCGGGGGACAAGCGGTAGGAGAGCCGGCTATATAGCTGCTGCAATCCTAGCGGCATGCTGCGGCCTCCCCTTGCTGCTGGTTATCACAGGTATTCTGGGGGGCCAGGGCCCTAGTGGGCAGCCGCTAGCAATCCCAGCAGGTCAGGCGGGCACATACAATCTTAAGAACCTCGTAGTAAGAACTGTTGACGGCGAAGAGCTAGCCATAGGCGACACAGGAGGTAAACCAAGAGTACTTGTTGCGGTAGCTACGTGGTGCGGCACCTGCGCAGCAGCCCTTATGAGCGTTAGAGAGGCGGTTAAGCAGTTCGGTGATAATGTCTCTGTAATTGTTATAGGCGTGTGGGGCGAGGGGCTTATAAGGGAGCTTTCAAGGCAATATAGCCTGGCAGGGGCTCCCCAGCCAGATGCTCCAGAGTCTCTAAAAAGCTTTGTAGGGAGATTCGGCGATCCGAAGTGGAAGATCGTGTTAGATAGCGATGCAAAGATCCTGAGGGCCTTGGGGCTTAGATATATAGATGCAGTCGTAGTTCTCGATAAAAAGGGAGAAGAGGTATATAGGGCAGAGCCAGGGGGATATGCCAGGGTGAGCGATATAGCTAAAGCCATAGAGAAAGCGTTGAAACTATGAGGATGCACGAGCTTTCTAAGGCCGAGGATTTAAAGCTCAGTAGATCTAAATCAATAGTATTAATAGCGGCTATCACGATATATACAACCCTTTCAAGATCAATAATAATACCAACATACGATCTAGAGTTTGACATATACATAGGGTTTATCCCTATCCCAACGATATACATGCTAGTTCAACCGATACTCGTTCTATTTATTATTAAGCTGGCGGTAGTGATAAATCTCCTAGTAATCATTAATATAGCATCAATACTCATAACATCATATCATCTGAGAGCTTGGGAGCTCGGAATAGGAGTCATAGCCCTATCCATGTTATCGACTTCTGGATGCTGTGCAGGGCCTCCTCTGATTTTTCTAATAGCCCCTGGACTATCTAGACTCTTAGGGTATGGGGCATGGATCTATATAAACCTAGCTATAACATCTCTATTAGTGCTTATGTCGTTAAAGATCAAGTTTATATCAAAACCCAGACCTAGTATATCAGGTCTCACATGAAATCTTCAATATATTTTTCTGGCCTCCTTCTATTTTAATCTTCACCCCACCTGCTATGGCATATGGGTTTGGTCTCTACTCTTACAACATGAAAGCCTCGTCCTTTAGGGCGGGGAGGAGGTCAGCCAGTCCTAAAAGGGTGAGCTGTTGCTGGTTTTGTTATGTTAGATTGTTAATATCTTAACCCCTAGTTTGCGGGCTATACTGGCTTGGTTTTCATCGCATGTTATTAG
>JAVVGG010000164.1:0-3669 GCA_032249275.1 Desulfurococcales archaeon | reverse complement strand
TATCCCCTTGCTGGGGGGCAGCGATAATTGTTTCGATTCCAAGCTCTTGAAGCCTATAGTATGGGTAGAAAAGCTCTAGATCCTCAAATCCATCGGCGGATATTATTAGAGCTCTAACCATTTATTCTCACCTTCTATAAAGGTATTCCAAAGCTATTAAGCCTTAGCTATGATTTATTAAGCTCGTAGAATCGGCATGGGGATTTTTACTTAACATGCTATTTACTAAAATGGAGAGTCCATGGAAAATCCCATATTCTATGTTGAGAGGATCATGTGGCTCCTAAAGAGGGGAGAGCTAGAGGAGCAGAGTATAAGAAGAGCTGGGGAGCTTATGGGTATGCCGACTAGGAGGGCTGATGCTCTGAGGGCTAGGTATTCCGAGGTGTTCTCTAGGTTTGTTGAGAAGAGGTGTTGTGAGGCTAATCCTCAATACAGTGTGTGTATCTATTCCTGGAATAGAAAGAGGGCCTTCAAAGCTTTTCCAGTATCGATGTATGCAACTGGAACAGTAATTCTATTCAGAGGTGAGGAGCCTGTGAAGGTGATGTCCAACCCAATGCCAAAAGCTCTTGACTATTCAGAGGCCTTAGACCATGTATCCCCAAACACAGTTCCAGCCTATGTATCTCCTAGGATAGATGGGTGGCAGGTAAATCTATATTTTGACGAGCTGCTAGGTAGATGGGTTTTCTCTACTAGGTATGTGCTCCACAACATGTACTTTGTTAGGGGGAGTCTCAATATAGATCCCTATGGCGAGATCAGCAATCCAATAGTATCGCTAGCCGATACAATAGCATCGAGACAAGGGTTATACGATAAGGCTAGGGGGTATGAGGGGTGGACATTTATCTTCTCCCTCTTGGGCCCTGAGCCTACTATTACATCTCCTCCCTATCCTATAGCGCCTGACCCCTCTGAATACACATTGTACTTAGTGGCTGCTAGGAAAGCTGATGGAATGCTGATCAATGGAGCTGAGGCCTCTAAAGAGATAGGCTGGGATCGCTATCCAAAATCTATAGATGCGAAGAGTTTGGAGAGCCTGTATAGTGAGATAAGGGCTTCTCTAGATACGAGATCTCTCATAGCATGGGTGCTGGGTAGCACCCGATCAGAAGATCCCATGCTTATTGAGATACCCTCCCAATACTACTACGATGCCATGATGGTTAAGCATCTAAATGACGCTAAATCAGCCCTCATCCTATGCTCTGAAGAGCTATGTGATCATCTGAAAAAAATGGTGGGTGAAGAGATAGCTGAAAGGATCGGGAGAATTAAAAGGGCATATAGAAAGCTATATGAAACACTCTCACAGAGAAAATATGATCCGAATATTGTTAGGAAAGTCTCAGAGCTTGTGAGATCCGTTAGGGGTGGTGAGGTAATAGATGAGGAAGAGATATCTAGTGAGCTGTCTGCAGGTAATTTTAAGAGAATAGCTAGGAAGATCCTAGCCCTTATATTTGAGGGAAAATCCCTCGCATCAAATGAAATAATAGACCTTGTGGAAAGAGTTGAGAAGATCGGCTGATAATTATGTAAGCTTAAATAGAAGCTTTCAAGCCAATCGGCTGATGGAATCTCTAGTGATAATCTTAATAAGTGTGTTTAGCTATCAATAGTGGGGGTCTGTTATTGAAGAGGGCATCGATCGGAGAGCTAGAGAATCGTTTCTCAACTTGGTAAAAGAAGAGGGTATAGATGATATTAGGGAGATAGATCCTCAGGAACAACCATGGCCATATCCTCCTATCGTTAGGTTTGATGGAATATCAATCGAGCCAGATCTTCCAAAAAACCTCTATATAACTGACACAACCTTTAGAGATGGTCAGCAGTCATTCAGAGCTTTACATGTGGATGAGGCTATAAAGATCTTCAGGGCTCTCGCTAATCTAGATAACGGGAGTGGTAGGATAATTAGAAGCGAGTTCTTTCTATACACAATAAGGGATCAGGAGATCGTAAAGGCGATCAAGAGACTTGGGTATAGATATCCGAAGGTGATTGGGTGGGGTAGGGCTTCTATAGAGGATGTTAAAAGGGCTATAGATGCTGGGCTTGATGAGATGGTAATGCTAATGTCTATATCAGATATACATATTAGATATAAGCTTGGCCTGACCAGGGATAGGGCTGTGGCAAAGTATCTCGAGGCGGCTGAGTATGCTATGAAGAATGGTATAAATCTTAGATGTAGCTTGGAGGATATCACCAGATCAGATATACCAGGTCTCGTGGTTCCGTTTGTGAGAAGACTTCTAAGGCTTAGCGAGAGATACGGTGTAGAACTTGTAGTGAAGCTGCCGGACACAACAGGGGTTGGTATCCCATATCCACACGTCTCACTACCATATTCCGTGCCCAAGATCGTATGGGTTCTTAGAAGGGTTGTTGGACTTAGATCTGAGCAGATCGAGTTCCACGGACATGGAGACTACTATCTAGGTGTTGCAAACGCGCTAGCAGCTTGGATCTATGGTGCATCAATCAATAACGGCACCCTTTTAGGGATTGGTGAGAGGGCTGGCAATGTGCCTATAGAAGCCTTAGTGCTGCTATATGCTAGGCTTAAAGGAGATTTCGGGGGTATGGATCCGAGGGTCATAGGATCTATAGCAGAGATCTTTAGAGAACTGGGCTATCAGATCCCAAGATACCAGCCAATAGTAGGTGATAACGCATTCTCAACAATGGCTGGGATACATATAGATGCGCAGATGAAGAATCCAGCAACATATCTCTCAATGGATCCCAAGATAGTTGGGAGAGAACCAAAGATCTTGATAGGCCCATACTCAGGGACATCAGGCATAGCCTATTGGATAAAAACCAGGTTGGGGATAGAGATAAGCAAAGATAGTGATCTTGTGAAGAAGGTATATATGAGGATAATAGACCTATATAACAACGGAGCCAGAGACCCTCTAAATGATAAAGAAATAGAAGAAATCGTAATACAGGAGATCAAGGACAGCGGGATAAGATAAATCATTGGCGTTAAAATAATATGGGTTCTAAGAACACATTCATAGCTTACCTAGAGAAAACCAAACACCTTTCTCAATAAACCTCAAGATCTAAATACATATATAGCTGCGAATATAGTTAATAATATAATCTCGTATGTCTCTAGAGATGCTGCTGAGGGCCACCTAAGTATTGGGCCAAGCAGTGCTAGTGTGAATAGAATTAAAATAGATGCTGAGAAGATCATATCGTCTCTCAACCTCGATATTCCATATAGCAGAACAGCGAGAAAAGCTTGTATGAAGAACCATGTCGAGATGAACACATGAGGTCTCGTACCAGCTGGGTAAACTGCTATTAAGGCTAGAAACATACCCGCTATTGATAAATAAGAACCAGCTACTACTCCTACTCTAGATCTAGATAAATATATCATGTGAATAGACATCAACTCTAAAAATATTGAGGAAATGATGAGACCCATATTATAGATCCAAGCATTGTTAGCCCTAGGACCACCTAGATCGCTGAAAGCATCTCTGTAGAAATCAAACCATCTATTAATACTTACAGAGATCAATGTGAAAGCCCAGAAGATTATTGAAGCCATTATACCAGAGTATTTTATCCATCTCCATTTAATATTAAAATACATATAGTAAGAACCCCAACATTTTCTAGTTTAATACT
>JAVVGG010000163.1:0-3680 GCA_032249275.1 Desulfurococcales archaeon | reverse complement strand
AAATTTCATAGCCAGCTATGTGCTGAGGGAGTTATGTGGGTTAGGATCTATAGCTGATAAGGTAGACACACTATTACTGCAATATCATCAGTATTCGTTCCACGACTATTATCAGATCTTATTATTTAAAGATATTCCATATCCGTTTAGGTTAATAAGCACAGTAGATGTAGCATCTAAGGTTGTGGGGAACAAAACTATTAGCATAAAAACAGTAGTAGTTACTGGTACTTTATTTAAGGACTACCATGAATACGCTAACATGTTATTCTATGAAAGTATAGAAAACCAGTTGAAAGGGTTCTACAAGGGTGCAGAAGATAGCTATTGGAGAGCTAGGAAGATGTTTGATGGAAAAGGATTCGCCGATAGGGTGTATACCTCACTAGGGTATTATGAGACCTATAAGCTGGCCTTAGGGCTATACACTGCTAGGTTGTTAGCTATAAAAAGCGATATAGAGCTATTTAGAAATCTGCTAAACTCAATAGAACCATTTGCAACACTATACAACTCTGGTCTACAGGGTGTTGGAGATTTAAATATAGAGACAGCCGGCTTAACAGCTATAGCGCTCTATTCTGATCTACCAACGCGAGTGCAACAATCCAATTCCGGGGCTCAGCAACCCCATATAATTAATATAATAGTTTATGGAATAGTCTCTATAACGGTAGCACTTATCATATATCTCATATCCAAGATCAGGAAATATTTATTCACATCAGGCTATAGAAGCCGGCCTCCTTTCCTCTAAGGGACGATTCTTTAGTTATAAACATCTGACCTCCTCCCCACCCTGAAGTACGCGGCTTTCAACTATAGCAGATTATAAGCCCCTACTGGGTTTGCAAATAGCTTGGCGATCTTTGTCCTCATAAAGTTGGCTTGTCTAGAGGATTGTGCTAATCTTCTCTAGGTCTCTCCAAACCTCTACCTCCATATCCTCTATTACTAGGTAGTGTCTGTTCTGCTGGCTACTGTCTATGTATATATATCTAGAGCCCCATGGGAATTCATGGGCTTTGAATCCTCCTGAGTGCATGTGTCCATTTATTATTAGCCTCGGCTTGATCATCTCAACAGCTTTGAGGGCTGTCATAGGGCCCAGCCTCTCCTCCATGAATGGGAATAGGCTTGGAAGATATGGTGTTTCATGGATCAGAAGCACATCTACCCAGCCTCCCGCAATTCTCTTAGCAATCTCTAGATATTCCTCAGGGGTCTTCCTAGGCACTCCCTTCTTATATTTACGCTCTCTGGCTATGATGCCATTGATGCCTGCAACCCTGAGGCCTCCTATGTTATATATCCTCCCATCCTCCATTAGCACGGGCAGGTAGCTATTGGATCTCACATTATATAGCTTAGAGAGCACCTCCATCTTCTCGTGGTTGCCGTAGATCGTTAAGACTATGACTTTCCTCAGCAGCTCGTGAAACTCAGATTCATTAACAGCTGTGCCCCAGTCACCGCATGACAATAGATATTCTGGGCTGTGGTAGTCCACGATGGATAATAGCCACTCCCATGCTTTGCCCTCGTCGAAGCCCCTATAGATCCTCTTGTCATAGTGCAGATCGCAGATAGCCATGATCCTCAAAATCTTTCACCAGTAATAAAGGAGCCATCTATATAATAGTTCTCCTGTTAACCTTATTTAGTAGTATTGTTGAGCATTGTTGCTGAAGCTATGCTTTCGAGGGTTCTTGAGGAGGCTGTTAATAGGGTTGCTAGGAAGGTTGCCGAGGATAAGAAGCTCTCAGACCAGGAGATAGTGATACTCAACCTAGATATCATCATGAGGACTAATGATAAGAGGTTTGAGGCGGTTGATAAGAGTCTCGAATCCCTAGGGAGGAGGGTCGAGCTGGTATATAACGAGGTATCATCGATCAAGACGGATATTATAAAGATGATGAAGGAATATATGGAGAGGCTATACGGCGGGAATTAAAGTTGATGAGATAAGGTTTCAACAAACCTCGCCTTTGAAAGGCGAGGTTATATTGGCTAGCCCACAGCCTCTCTGATCACATCTTCTGGTGATATATCCCAGCTCCTCTTCCTAGCCATTGCTTTCAATACATGATAATATACTGGGATCTGGAATGCATATCTCTCCCCAACCCAGGGCTCTCTAGGAAGCTCTGAGATTGGGGTGCCTATATTCATATATATAGCGATGTTCCCCCTGAGAAGGTAGTCAAATACCTTAACCCTGCCCATAATATCAACCCTAGCTAGGATCCTCTCTACATCATCCCACACAAGACCCTCTCCAAGACCCCTGATGGCGTTGTCGATTATGTTTCCAAGCCTGTTGACTGTGGCTCTAACCCAGCCGAGGATCCCCATACTCCCTATAGATTCAAGCTCCCTCGGGTTCCCCCCAGCCAGTATCCACAGGATCTCCTTAGAAGCTTCAGCACTTACCCCAAGCTCCCCAGCGACTCTGCGGTGCAGCCCTACCTGCTCTATGAGCTTCTCGGAGGATTTCCTAGTTAGGTTCCAAATCAGGGCCCAATTAACCTTGTTCCCGACCTCCTCAGAGACCTTTGCTGCTGATGCGTCGCTCGTCAATATAATCAACGACGCTTCTGAGCCTGTCTCAGCATATTCGTCATTGATCTGAGAGACTAGGTTGGCCATCCTCTCAAGCCACCCCCTGAAGCCCTCTATATTCCCCGAAGACCTCTCCTCATCGGCAACCAAGATCACCCTATCCGCTCTAAGGGTTTTGAGGGATGCGAGAATCTTCTTAGCAGCATCTCTGAGCCCCTCACCCCTAATAGCGGCGACCCCAGAGGTGTAGATTGTGATGTCCCTGACAACTGATTTCAGGGCATTGAATATAGAGCCCGCATATCCCCTGGGCATGTATAGCTCTAGAGACTCCTCAGCAGCCCTCCTCACCTCCTCTTCCTCCGGCATCGACACAACCACGATAAGGGTTCTATCCACCCAAGGATCTATTGACTGTGAGAGAACCTTGAAGAACGTGCTCTTCCCACAGCCCTTCGGGCCGTAGATGACTGTGATCATGCCCTCCTCAGCGATGCTCCCGCCAGCAGCTATGCTCCTAGCCTCCCCCTCACGATCGACGAACCTCCACGATAAGCCCCTACGCCTAATCACATAGCTGTGCATCCTAGATATGATCTCGTTCACATTAAGATCTCCCCTATCCTCCCTCTGGAACCTCCTCTCTACAGCCACACACCCACCTAAATATACTTAGGCAAAATAGATATATGACCCCCTCCCCGCCCTAAGAAGAGAGGCTTTTAGTTGTAAGACAGAAGTGTTCTTTAGCGGATTATGGTTGGAACCTAGAGGTTTCCACTTGGGAGTGATCTACGGGATCCTGGTACCTGTTAGCAAGACACCAGAGTAGCCTTCCAGGAGTGGTGGGTGGAAACATGAGGATTCCATAGATGTTGTGAGGACTAGGGGCTGTATCCTTTTTCATAGCAGTGGGGATGCTTTTATATATATTCGTTTGTTCTCCAGCTTAAGCTTATGAGCGTCTAATCCATAATTGCGTTGATGATGAGGCGATATCTCTGCTAGATCTTGGAAGACCTCGAGATGCTATGATGCTCAGCACCCGAGGCCGAAGCCCTGTATGAGGGCATTGCCCAGAAGGGCTTCGGTGTTTCAAGCCTAGATGGGAGCCC
>JAVVGG010000162.1:0-3709 GCA_032249275.1 Desulfurococcales archaeon | reverse complement strand
ATTACAATATATTGAAGCTTATAAAAAGCTTTCTATCATTTAGAAGCCTCTAACACCCTGATCCAGGGATTCTCCAGGCTCGTCTATCCCTCCATATTCATTTCCACATGTATAGGATCAAAATAATCACTTTAGAATTGGGGTGTCTATACACAGCTTTTCTTTCACAACATTGAAGGCAATGCTCGTAACTGTTCTCTTTACATGGGGCATCTTAAGCACTGCTTTTATGAAGTTGTTAAGCTCATCTATACTTCTAAACTTAGCTATCACAGCTACATCGAATTCACCTGTTATATCGTATACAGCTATCACCTGCTCAAATGCGGAAAGGGCTTTCTCAACCTCTGTTATATAGGCGCCCTCTACCGAGACCAGTATCAGGGCTGTGACATCCATACCAAGAACTTTCGTGTCTAGCTCCGCTGTAAATCTCTTTATAACCCCCATCTTTACCAACCTCCTAACCCTCTCATGAACCGTAGATGTGGGTGTCCCAATCTCCTTAGCAATGCTTCTAAGGCTCTTTCTCGAGTCCTTCAAAAGCCTCTCTAGGATCAATACATCAAGCTCGTCCAGCCCAGGTCTCAACAGACCCACAAATTTATATTGTGCTCACTATTATAAATGTTAACTTTATATGTAATTACCGATGATTTATGGCTCTTTTTTGAATACTTATCGGCGATCCCATGGCACGTGTTTAAGTATCCATAGTAGGTAAAACATACCAAGTGATTAGCTTGGGAGGGAAGATCTGGCTCGACATAATGTTCACAGATCTCCTAGGTGTGCTGAGAGTTGTTAGCTATAGAATCGATGAGGAGAGAATCTCGAAGATATCCGAGGTGATTGGCAAGACAGATGGGAGCTCTGTATATGGCTTTACAGGGATTGAGGATAGCGATCTATTCCTATACCCCATAGAAGGCACTCTAGCCAGGGCCTCCTGGGAGGCTGGAAGATATATAGTGCTATCCAGGGTCTATAAGGGGAGAGAGAGATTCTCAAGAGATCCGAGGCTCGTTGCAGAGAAAACAGAAGAGGTTCTGGGGGGCTGGGGCTATGAGGCATTGGTATCAGCTGAGCCTGAGTTTTTCATAGTAGATAAAATAGATGTTGGGATTGAGAGGAATAAGGGTGTCTACAGCCAGAGGCTTAAGGTGTTCTCACATGAGATGGCTCTCGAGCATCTCTTCCCAGTTAAGAGGAGCTATCAGATGCCGCTGGAAGGTAGGTTTGAACAAGCGGTTACAGAGATCATTAGGGGTTTAGAGGCTATGGGGATCAGGGCGGAGGTTATCCACCACGAGGTGGCTATATCCCAGTTCGAGCTTAACTTCTCAGGGGGATCCCCAACATATGTATCCGATACTATCCAGCTAGTTAAGCTGGGGATTAGAAAGATCTTGGGGAGGCTAGGCCTACAACCGCTCTTCATACCAAAACCGTTCTGGGGCGATAACGGCTCCGGCCTCCACATACACATAAGTCTCTGGAGGGATGGTGCCAACATATTCCACGACGAGAGCGATAGATATGCTGGGATCAGCCAGGCTTGCAGATACTTCATAGGAGGGCTATTAGAGCACGGCCCAAGCCTATCTGCTATCGTATCTCCGACGGTTAATAGCTATAAGAGACTAGTACCAGGATACGAGGCCCCTGTTTACCTCACATGGGGCAGATCTAATAGAAGTGCTGCAGTTAGAATACCAATAGCCATGTCAAGGGATAGAACAAGGATCGAATATAGACCCCCGGATCCTACGTCTAACCCCTATCTAGCTGTCTCAGCCATAATATTAGCTGGGATCGATGGGATTGAGAGGAAGATAGATCCTGGAGATCCTGTTGATGAGAATGTCTATAAGATGACATCTGAGAGAAGAAGACAGCTCGGCATCAAAAGCCTTCCAAGAAGCCTTGATGAGGCTCTAGATAATCTTGAGAGCGACTATAAATACCTATTGAGAGCCTTCCCAAAGGAGCTTATAGAAGCATATATAGAGCTAAAGAGAGAGGAGGCTAGAAGAGTCTCCTCAACACCCTCTCCAATAGAGTATATGGAATATCTCCACCTCTAACCACACATGCGAATAAACCCTATCCTTTTCATGGAGAGAAAGATATTAGCAATTCAATACTTTAACCCAAATCCCTAATTCTACGAAGAATTCTCTATTGAAATAGCTTTCTGTAGAATCTTTTCTCTCCATAGCCCTGCAAGATCACCTCTACCCGATTTTAGGAGAGCTCTGAACATTCCGAGCTCGTCTAGGTTTAGCCATGTCGAGAGAGATCTATAGATCTCTATGAGATCTTCTATCGATGTGATACGCTTCCTAGCAAGGATTCTGTGAAGCTCTGCAGAAGCCCTTATAACAGCATCTCGCCTCGGCTGCACCTCCCTCACAGATCTCTCTATATCTCTTGTTTCGAGGGACCTGATAACGATCGAGACTATATTATTTATCTCGCCTGGAACACCGAGTAGAGATCCTCTAAGCCTTATCCTCCTAGATGGTGCCCACGGGATATTCGTGTTTCTTAGCATATTTGTTAACCATTTTATCGGCGTTCTATCAACGATCCCCCCAATTACTATTGCCTCAGCCCACTCCAGATCCTCTATCCTAAGATCTGCATCTCCATATGGGTCTAGCACTATTACCCTCTTAGCACCAAGCATATCTAGGATCTTCTCCAGAGGGGCTATATATAATGTATAGCCGGATCTCAGCGAGGACCTCTCTATATATTCAACCCCAGTGGTCTTCATAGGGGCTACAGCGTATAACCTATAAGAGGGTTCTCTTTTTATCGATGAAGCCGATAGCTCTAGCTGTATTGCTAGGCTCTTAAGCTCCCTCTCGCTATGTATATGTATCGCGCCAAGATCTACTATGAAGATCTTCAAGAGGGATCCTCGCTATCCTCGCCTCCTAACAAGGAACCATGTGCCAATTCCCTTCGCACACAACACATTATTCCCATCGAAGACATCGGCTTCCCCAACAGCTAGAGTGCCGCCCCTTCTAATAACTCTCCCAATAGCTGTGAAAGGCCCTACCCTCAGAGGCTCTAGAAAGTTCACCTTCAACTCAGCAGTATATTGATCCACACCATCGTTTACAGTCATAACAGCAACCCCTATAACCATGTCAATAACAGTCATAACCACACCCCCATGAACAACCCCTCCCCACCTCTTAATCTCATCCCTTATATTGAACTCTGCCTTGGCATATCCATGGCCCAGCTCCTTGATCCTAACACCTATATATCTATAGACGGGCTCTATAGCTAAAAAATATTTATTGAAAAGCTCCGCAGGATCCTCCCCTGAGGCCCTAATATGATCTATAGCCCTAGAAATACTCCCCATACTTCTAACCAGCTCACCCCAAGTCTCCATATCAAGCACCACTCATTAATACTCAATTGATGTTATTTAGAGTTCTCCTAAATATAATATCTCGAGTACTTAGTTCATACAGATGTCTAGATTTTAAATGTTTAGGAGCCAATGAGCTGATAAGCCTTTGGGGAGGGACAAGGCTCTGTGAACCGCTGTTTGCCGATGGCTCCGGAGATACAGAAACACTCTGGAACTGTAGGCGGGCAGTAGGAGATGAACAGGTGAGATGAATCGTGCCCATAGAAACAAAATAGCAAAACTAATCGAGAGAAGCTAGACCTCCTCCCC
>JAVVGG010000161.1:0-3718 GCA_032249275.1 Desulfurococcales archaeon | reverse complement strand
AGATTGAAATCGTATCCCTATATGGAGAGCTGACCTCCTCTCCCGCCTTCAGGTCGTCATTGATCGTCATTCCTTTCAGGCGGCTCATAGGTTCCCCCCATCTATTCGGGTTTACATCTGTCATCTGGGGGGCAGTCGGGGTGGCCAGAGATCCCCCAGGAGCCCATTATCCCGGGCTTCATAAAGATTAAACCCTAAGAAGGCTTGTAAATTTTCATCCCCGCCCTGAAGGGCGAGGCTTTCAGTTGTAATGTGCTTGAGACCCGGCCAGAGCTAGATCTTCAGCAGGAACATGTAGCTCCAAATTTTCCTACTCTGGCAGGTGGGGAACCGCTTGTCCCCCGATAGTTGTTGATTGTCGCTGGTATTAATTTGTTTGTGTTGCTTTGCTTCTTGATCCACGGGTTTTGATCCTGTGGCATCAGGGGCTTCCCCCACTCCACCTCCCGGGCTATATGCCCTAGGAGGCTTCTCGGAAGGGCAGTCGAGTCCAGCGGCACGGTGCCCTCATCTAGAGCCTCGGTCTCGGGTGCTCTGGGCATCATAGCATCTCGAGGTCTCCCAAGATCTGGCAGAGATATCACCTCATCATCAAAACAACTATGAACTGATTCTTATAAGCTTAAGCAGGAGAACAAATATAAAAGCATCCCCACTACCATGAAAAAGGATACAGCCTATCATGAAGGGCGGGGAGGAGGTTGGCAACGACTACTCCTGCCTTGAAAAGCGAGACTTTCAGTTATAAGATGCAGTTTTTATATGATAATCACATGATTTTTCTCAGATTATATCGATGATCTTTAGGGATATATTGATCCCATAACATTCGAGATCTTCAAAAATTGCTATAGCTGATAGCGTGCCTTGAAGGGCGAGGATGCTGGATATTTCTAGCGTTTAAAGGACTGAAATAGTTTGATGGCTGTAGAAATGATTATAAATTCTAGCTATATAATCCTCTCGAGATCTCTGATTCCCAAGATC
This sequence comes from Desulfurococcales archaeon, assembly GCA_032249275.1. Taxonomy (GTDB): domain Archaea; phylum Thermoproteota; class Thermoprotei_A; order Sulfolobales; family AG1; genus AG1. Next base: position 2,731 of record JAVVGG010000161.1, on the reverse strand, counting down.
TTTAGTCTAAAGGGGATTTTAGTGAGGAGGTTGGGGTATTGCTGTAGAACCCAGGATGGAGAAACGCTTTAGTTAAGGCTTGTTATATACTTCCTTGCGTATCTCTCTTTGGAGAGGTTCTTGCCTCAGATTATACTGAATATCCCCGAGGATTTGTATAAAGCTATTTTGGAGAGGGCTTCTAGAGAGGGTTATAAGGATCCTTATGAATATCTTTTACGTCTCATAGTCTCTGCCCTATCTTCTCAGGGTCTGGATCTGGGGAGATATATAGAGGATCTTGTTGCTAAATATGCATCTAGATCTGAGAGAAAGCTCTCTGATATTCTCAACGCCTATACCTCTAAGATTGAAGAGCTGGCCTCCAAGATAGCTTCTCTCTATGAGGATTTTGAGGAGATCAAATCAAAGATCCAAGAAATAGAGGGCAAACTCCAGGAGATGGAGAGGGCAGGCGAGAGGGAGACTCCGATGGAGAGACAGGCCCAGCAGGCTAGAAAGGCAACTGCTATAGAGATTCTGAAGCAGCAGAAGGTGTTCTACGAATCATCGATCTATGGTAAGATAAAGAATAGGGATAAGTTCTTCCAGAAACTTGAAAGAGAAGGAGCTATTATAATTAACACAGAGAGGGAGAGGATAGCTATTGACAAGGATTTCTGGGAGGGCTTCACATCTAAGATCTCAAGGATAAGGGGTGATAGCGAAGAGGCAATAAGATCTGTTATGAGCGATAGGAAAGAACTAGAGCTATTCGAAAGGCTGAAGGAATCTGCAAACCTGATCTATGATGCAACGGAGAAAAGATGGAAGCTAGTAATGTGAAAAGCTAGATCAGCAGAGCCAGCACCATAGATGGGGGATCCTCTTACCTCTTAGAAGATATAATAATCATCAAAAGATCTGCGGCTGACCTCCTCCCCGCCCTGAAGGGCGATGGTTCCCTTCGGGGCGGTTCATTGTTCCCCCCATCTATTCGGGTTTACATCTGTCATTTGAGGGGCAGTAAGGGGGGTAAGTGTTAATAAATATCTCTGGGTTAAATAATATGGCTAAACACTATGAAGTCCCCATGGGCTTTGAGGCTGATCTTGGTATCCACAGGCCTGGCTATCATCGAGGCTTCCTCACATGTGTCGCTAGGCTATTACGAGCCACCCTTCTCATATATAGTCTCCTCCAGGCTATTCTATATAGTCGGCATGTCAATGATCCTTATATCCCCATTTCTAGATCAAGGGGTTCTCAGGGCCATTTCCATGGCCATGCTTGGAGGGGCTATAGAAGATCTTCTATACTGGTTACTTGTGTGGCACCTACCGCATCAATGGGCCCCTTATTACCCGGTTATCCTTCACATCCCCCTAGCACCTATATTCCTAGCCGCTATAGCTCTCTCCATATTTGCTCTACTCCGCAGAAGATCCTCCAGTTAGGTCTATTCATTGCATACACTCTTAAGCTTTATCGAAGTTTATATCCTAGCGATCCTATCTAGAGGATACACTGGATCTATTATATTTCAAATTTGATCATGTTTGATCATACAGGGATTTTACAACTAAGAGCTCTGCCTTTCCAGAGTGGGGAGAGGTCATAGCTTGTCAACAATGTTGCCGAGTCTGCTGGCTGTGGTCTTAACCTAGCTGGGGATCCCCATACCCATATAGATACTAACTCTCTTAGATCCTCTCGTGAACCTCCACAGGATCTCCGTGGATTTTCAACTCTAAATCCTAAACCCTATTGGTAGGCTTTTATCTCGATTTTTATCCTGTCATCCTAATACGCTATTTTCTTCTTATTGATATCGATCACTATAACGTTTCTAGGTTGACAAGACTTAGGTCTATGGATCTTCTTTTATATCTATAGGATAATCTTTCCCTCTTTATAGGCGAGCCTTGTTTCTCTGTTTTTATACCGGTCATACATCCTATCCGTCTTATTGATCTTGAGTTTGATCCCGCATATGATCTCCTCACAACCGTTTTGATTTATATATCCCTTTTCTGGATATCGCACCATACCAGGATTTTTAACCCTCGACCTCTTACCTCTATAAGGGTTCCTCCTAAAAGCCCTTGCACCTGCAAGTGCTTCTCTAGAGGGCGATCCAAATCAGCTCTGAGCTCTCTGTAGAGTTCTCTGTGCACCTTCCTGATAGTTTTTAGATTTAGGCTTAGGATCTTGTTTATAGCATAGCTAAGGATCAATCTGCATTTGTTTAGAAGCTTTATGGTTCTGGGCTCAGGTTTATCCATAATAGCATTGAAAGAGTTAGCTCATTATCCTCAGAGGCTATAGAGCTCGCTCAAATGAGATCAAGAGTATGGAGAGACGATAAATAAGATCCCTATATTAAATGAGGAGACCTTCAAATGTAATGTGAGACAGATCTATGATCGCGTTTATCGATATCGCTTAACATAATAGACGCATCTATGGTGTTTCGATTAGAGGGAGATCTATATATTGGGCCTGCTATATATAAATATTTTTGTTTGAATGTATTATAATGATGAGGCTACATGTCAGTAGATCTGAAAATACTTGAAGAAACTGTTGAAAGGGCTGTTAGAAGGGCTCTAGCGGAGACTAGAAGCGAAGATCTAAAGATCTTAGCCGAGGCTATCAAGGTAATGGCAGACTATATTAGAGAAGGTTTCAAGATCTTTGACGATCGTTTCAAGCAAATAGATGATCGTTTCAATAAAATTGACGATCGTTT
>JAVVGG010000160.1:0-3751 GCA_032249275.1 Desulfurococcales archaeon | reverse complement strand
ACTCCTATAAGTACATACTTCGCCTAAATAGGAGATTTTTTACAATCAGAAGCCCCCATCCTTTAAGGGCGAGGAGGAGATCGACGAGGTTCTGGTTTTACTGGGCTTGGTACTTTTGATCAAGCCCTCCTCCCTTAGCTTCACCGCATCAGGCAGGGCTTTCACCGCCCCGCTGCATCATCTGCATCCACCAGCCCTGGGTGATCCCAACCCATAGCTCCACCCTCATAGAGGCCTCTGGTCCATAGCTGTGGGGATGGAAGGGTTTAGGCGATATGGCATTGTGGAATATAGCTATACCTCCCTTTCTAAGCTTTTTTCTGAGTAGCCTTAGCGCTTGTGGATAGCTGCCCTTCTCTATATCTATGAAGGCCAGATCCAGGGATCCATCTTCAATGCCCCTGAGATATTCCAGCGCATCTCCATATATAACCTCGATCTCGATCCCATCTCCTGCTATCTCTCTTAGCAAGGGCAGGTTTGACATGAGCTCGTTAAACCTCTCCTCCCTATTCTCAATTGCTGTGAGTCCCCCCTACACCTCTGGCCCATGCCATAGGCTAGGAATATCGTTGAGTAGCCTATGCCAGCACCAGCATCTACAGCTCTCATAGTGCTATTAGCAGCACAATATATGAAGGCTAGCGAAGCCAGCACTAGTCCATCTTCATATGAAATAGCTGGTATTCCTAGGCTCAAAGATCTCTCATATAGCTGTTTCGATACCTCTATGAATCTCTCCAGACTTATACCCAAGATTACTAAACCAACATTATATTCCTAAGGGGTTTAAAGATGTTAGATGCAGAGCCATAGCAAGCTCGGGAATATCGATCCTAACCCTTATGCACCTCCTATGATTAATTCACCTATATAACCACCTAAGTCATTTCGTCTACCTACACATCATCAATTCTAGTCTCGCCCAGAGGGATCAAGTTATATGTTACCTTAGCTAGCTATATTTTAGCACTTCCACTTCATAACTAGTATTTAATAATTTTTCTTTGGATCTAAGAAGATTTTCAAAAATCCGTGCCTGAGGAAAGCGGATATAATTGTAAAATAGCTATGAAGAGGTTTTCACACGTTTGACTATCTCTCTGGCCTTTGTGTCGACCTTTTTATCCTCTTCCTCATATCTGTAGTAGTCTATTAGATTGTAGAACTCAGCTCTTGTCATGAGCATATCTAGGCTATCCCTCTGCGTTCCTTTATCTCTTATAATCTCGAGGATCTTCTTGGATGCCATCATACTTGCTCTGAAAGTTGTTGCTGGGAATATCACTAGCTTGTACCCCATCTCCTCCAGCTCTTTTAGGCTTAGAAGGGGTGATCTGCCGAACTCCGTCATGTTAGCCATGAGGGGTGCTCTGACCTCCCGGGCAAACCTCTTGAACTCCTCAACGCTTTCGAGAGCCTCTGGAAATATTATGTCTGCCCCCGCTTCAACATAGATCTTCGCCCTCTCTATTGCGTCCTCAAGCCCTGTAACCCCCCTAGAATCTGTCCTAGCTATTATTAGGAATTCATCGCTCCTTCTGCTCTCAACAGCCATGACTATCTTCTTAACCATCTCCTCCGCTGGAACCACCTCCTTGCCCGATAGGTGTCCGCATTTCTTTGGTAGAACCTGGTCCTCTATCTGGATTGCCGATGCTCCTGAATCCTCTAGAACCCTCACAGCCCTAGCAACATTTATGGCTTCTCCAAAGCCTGTGTCCGCATCAACGATCATTGGAATCGTGATTTTATCAGCTATATATCTTGTAAACATAGCCACCTCTGAAAGGGTTATAACACCCAGATCTGGTAGGCCTAGAAGGCCTGTGAGGGCGGCACCGCTTAGATAGACCGCTTTGAATCCTAGTCTCTCTGCAAGTATTGCTACTGATGGTGCATAGACGCCTGGCACAGGGATCGCCTCCCTTCCTCTTAAGAGTTCTCTGAGGCTCCACCTAAGCCTTGGCACGATATAGCCCCATAGAATTGAATGGAATGGAAGGGTAAAAGGGGTTTGCATCTCACACGCTATCGATCTACATCTGTGGCTCTATATATCTCCTATCTAATTTATATTTGGTGGAGCTTTGGGTGTAGATCTCAAGGAGCTAATCCCTGAGAAGGCTATAAGATATATAAACGATCTTAGAGAGCTCTCTGGAAAGGTAATTGCTATAGACGCTTATAACGCCCTCTATCAATTCCTCTCAGCAATTAGACAGCAGGATGGCACACCCCTGATGGATAGCAGGGGAAGGGTTACAAGTCATCTTTCAGGTCTCTTCTACAGAACCATAAACCTGGTTGAAGCTGGTATCAAGCCCGTCTATGTCTTCGATGGGAAGCCTCCGGAGCTTAAGAGTGCCGAGATAGCTAGGAGGGGCATTGCTAAGCAGAAGGCTGAGGAGAAGCTTAGAATTGCTAGGGAGAGGGGGGATGAGGAGGAGATGAGGAAATACGCGCAGGCAACATCTAGGCTTACCAACGAGATGGTTGAAGCCTCTAAAAAGCTGTTAGAATATATGGGCATCCCATGGGTCCAAGCACCCTCCGAGGGCGAGGCCCAGGCAGCCTACATGGTTATTAAGGGCGTTGCATGGGCTAGCGCGAGCCAGGACTACGACTCCCTTCTATTTGGAAGCCCGAGGCTGATTAGAAATCTCACGATTAGCGGTAGGAGGAAGATGCCTGGGAAGGATGTCTATGTAGAGCTCAAGCCAGAGCTGTTAGATCTCAACACGGTATTAAAGTCCCTCGAGATATCTAGGGAACAGCTGATCGACATAGCAATACTGATAGGAACCGACTATAATCCAGATGGCGTGGAGGGGATAGGCCCTAAGAAAGCATATACACTGATCAAAAGCTATGGAGGGCTTGAAAAAGCTCTAAAAGTCCTCCCAGGGGCTAGGTTCCCAACAGATCCCAAGGAGATCAAAAACATATTCCTAAACCCCCCAGTAGCAGATGTCCCCAAGCTAGAGTGGAGACCCCCAGATAGAGAGAAGGTTATAGAAATGCTTGTAGAGGAATATGAGTTCTCGAGGGAGAGGGTGGAGAACAACCTCGAGAGGCTATCTAAGGCCTTTTCAAAAACATCATCTGCCAGAGGACTGGATAAGTGGTTTGGATAAACATTTAAAGCTCTATGCCCTCTTAGATATTGATGATGACTGTAGCCCGCTACCATGAGCGGTGATTGAACTTGATCCCCCTGATGATCCTCAAGGTTAAACAATGCATCAACACCGTTGATAAATCCCAGGCAATGAATACAGCACCGGCAATCCATAGCTAGTGGCAAGCTACTTAAATATCTGACCCTATCCCCGCTCTAAAGGGCGAGGCTTTTGCAGTAAATATGTTGGTGGTGGGGATGTTATGAAATTGAGGATACCTGGTAGGGTTGAGCGGGAGCTGAAGAAGCTACTCGATATCTCTTTCTCTTCCTATGCTAATCCACGTGAAATCCAGTTCAGACTTGGAATGATTATGAGCGATCCAAGGTTCTACTCAGAGGCTAACGCAGAACTGACTGTAAGTTTAAATATCTCTGGTTATCTCTAATTATTTGATTAGATGTGGAGAAGCTCACAAAGATCCTCAGGAGAACTGTTATACTGGAGGGCTGGGTTAATAGGTTTGGAAGGCAAGCACTTAGAGAGATTGAAGATGCATATAGGGAGATGCTTAGTGAGATGACAGACTACGCTCTAGAGTATAGAGCTTCTCAACCCACTTTACACAG
>JAVVGG010000159.1:0-3757 GCA_032249275.1 Desulfurococcales archaeon | reverse complement strand
CAAAACAAAAGAATACCAGCGACAATCAATGATCATCGGGGATAAGCGGAGAAGGTTGGTATGGCATCGTAGTAGAGGATCCATTCTATTTATCGCATTTGATCACGATCTATATGGATTTAAGCCTTAGTAGATTCGTATCTTTTTATAATGTATATCTTAGATCCTATTGCCATGTTGTTAGGTATAAGCACTGTTGTGCCATCACCCTTCTGGATTATGATGAATAGCGATGTTATATCTTCAACCTTCCCTGTTTCTCCTGCTATTGTGACCTCGTCTCCTACTCTAACCGGTCTTGCGATCAGTATGAATAGCCCCGCAACAGCCTGTCCAAGGATCTGCTGTGAGGCAAAGCCAACTACAATCCCTATAAAGCCGCCGAGGGCTACCCCTGCGGCTCCACCCGCAGTTCCACCTGCTATCCCCGCTAGGAGAGCCCCTATACCGACTATCTGGATCATACTTCTAACAGCCGCAGCCTGTGGATGATCATATTTAACCCTCATCGACCAATATATGGTGTTAGCAACAGATCTAACGATCATATAGCCGAAGATTAGAGCAAAGCCTATATTTATATACCCTGTATATGCAGAGATATCAACGCCAATATCCATTAAAAAGGGTATTAAAAATCCGTTGAAAGTTGCGGAGACAACAATATAAAGGGCTATCCATGTTATAAGGATAACTAGGGATCTCCGAAACCTCCTACTTGTGGGAGATATATTCATAAGAAATCACCTGCATGACTATTTTTGTGGCACTTTTAAATCTTTTATTTCGTGTTGCTAACTAAAAGTAGACCCCTACAGATCAGTCTGGGCTCTTTCCGCTTTAAAGAGCTAGGGCTTTAGTTATAAAGTTTTGTGGGTGAAAATCCTCTGTAGGAAAAATATAAATAGGAATGTGTTGCGAGTGAATCTTTAGTTTAGGGTGTTCTATAATGCTATGTGAGAGGTGAAGAAATAGTAGAATTTTTATAGATATTTGTTTCATTATTGGGTTGATACTTTGCCTATATTCTCTCCCTTGGCTTATACATTATTAGCAGTACTGTGAGTCCTATTGTCAATAGTGCTGGGGTTAGGAATGAGGTATATACTGTGGATCCTTCTAGGGATATGGAAACCCTTTCCGTTAGATAACCAGCAAGAGGGGATCCAACTGCAACCCCTACTAGTAGCATCGAGCTATATATGGCAGAGCTAGTACCCCTCGCAGGTGCTGGGACATCCACGGCTATCTCAGATGATGAGACTAGAATCATAGCGAGGGCTATACCGTTAAGTAATGCAGAGACATTTCTAGCTAAGTCAGATAGGTTTACACTTAGAATGGTCATTGAAGATGCGAGGAGGATCCCTCCCAACACCAGCACTTGTTGCCTACCCCTCCTCTCTATGAGATATCCGGCGAGCATATTTGATGGCAGGGCTGCTGCAGTTGAGATTATCATGAACGTTGCTGTCGCCGCAGCCCCTGCCCTGTCTGTGAACCCAAGGTATTTGATTAGGTTTGGCGATAGAGACCCCGTTATTGCCCCTATCCCCATGTAGAGGATCAAGGCTGATAGATATGCCGGGATCAACTTCCCCCATAGCCCTCTAAGCTGTGAGAAGCTTATAGAGCTCCTTCTAGCCGGTGGCACATAGATCTCCCTAGCAGCTATAGACGATGCAAATCCGATTAGCATTAGAATTGCTAGGAGCTGGAAAATAGGTTTATAGCCCAGTCTCAGAACCATGATATGGGTGGTGGATGACCCAACTATAATTGCTAGGGAAATGAAGAGCCAGTATAACCCCATATACCTTCCAACCCTCTTTTCAGTAATGGCCTCCCTGAATATAGATATAGAGGCTGGGAAGACCCCTGCGTCGAATATAGCGTGTAGAGCCCTTGCTATCATCAGCTGCTGCACATTAGATGCTAGGCTGTACATATAGAGTGAGAATGCGTCGCCTATGAAAAGGGGTATGAGGATCCTTCTCCTACCGATTCTATCTATAACATAGCCCATAGCAACTGTAGCTGGTATAGCCACTATGGAGTACAAAGCTGTAACCAGCCCAGCCTCAAAGTCTCCTCCCCCAAGGCTCTTGGTATATGAGGAGATCACAGGCGATATAAAGGATGTATCTACTAGGGATAGAAAGGCTATGATGAAGAGTGGCGCGACCCTGGCTCTCTGGATAACTATAACCATTATCCCCTCAGCCAAGGTTCTATATTTCTAATAAGCCCTGTGTAACTATTTGTAACCCTTGCTAGATACCAGAGCATATATCTATCCTGGCTACAAAGAGTATGCATAGAGCCCAACATCTAACCCTAAACCTCCCCAGTCTCTTTAAAAGCTTCATGAGCCCCCCGATCCTAGGTACTCTAAAGACAGTTCTTATCATCTCCATATAACCCCTAATATCCCTTGGCGATATAGCTGCAACTAAACCCATTATGAAGAACATATATATAACCTCGATTAAAAGGGTCAAGACACTGTTTGGTCTCCAGAAGTCGAGGATTACAACGGCTTTTCTGCTTGCCCTAGCCATCATAGAAACGGATCTTCCGAGATCCATCACATCTCTAAGCATAAAACCAGCTATCACTGTATCAAATGCCTTATCTCTGAATGGCATATACTCTATATACCCCTGAACAACATCGGCTTGAGGACTCTCTAAAACCCCTTTTAAAATCGCTAGAAACCCTGGGAGCGGTTCAAGGGCAACCACATATGCTCTCCCATAGCTCTTGAGGATCTGTCTGGCCATCACACCTGTTCCTGATCCTACATCTAGGATTCTTCCCAGCTCTATCCGCGATATAGCCTCTCCTCTGAACCTACTCTCAAGACCCAGGGTGAGCATCTTAGATGTTCTCTCATAGCTCTTAGAAACTCTGTTGAGGGCTTCGAGGAGCCCTTGAAAACCCCTATCTTCTTTAATAAGCACCACGCTTCTAACGTTCTATTGGGGTCTGAAGAAGCTGTCTATGAAGACCACCTGCTTTACCTCTGGGAAGTATCTGAATATTTCTTCAGCCACTGTTCTCTTGAATATCTGTAGATCCTCGGCGAGTATAACTTCCTCAGGCGTCTCGATCTCGATTTTTAACATGTCCTGGGAGATCCTCACCACAAGCTTTTCAGCCGAAAGCCTCCTAGATCTTCTGAGCATGAGGTATTTAATCTTCTCCACAGGATCCTCAAGCCTTTTCACAATCTTATAAGTGAACACCAGTGTCTTCCCAGAGAGTGGGTGGTTGAAGTCAACAACCACCCTCCCCCCAGATATGCTCTTAACAATACCCACAGCCCCACCTATCTCTATCGCCTTCCCAGGCTCAGGCACTATGTTGAGCTTAGCTAGCTCCCTCAGGCTGAGGATTTTAACTTTATTGGGATCTCTATCACCATATGCCTTCGAAGGCTCCACCTCAACTGTTTTCTCCTCACCAACCTCTGAAGAGGCTACAGCCTCCTCAAAACCCCTGACATATCTACCTTCACCTATTATCATAAGCTTAGGCCCATATACATCGCCCTCCCTATAGATCCCGCTGCTCTTGGCAACCTCCTCGCTAGTGGTCTCGATCACCTCGCCCGTATCCTTAACCCTCACAGTATATTCTACCAAGACAAAGTCTCTCTCCTTCAGCGGCATCCACAGCACCATTACTAATCATCAAACAACTCCTATAAGTACATACTTCGCCTAAATAGGAGATTTTTTACAATCAGAAGCCC
>JAVVGG010000158.1:0-3769 GCA_032249275.1 Desulfurococcales archaeon | reverse complement strand
TTAGGATAGAGGACATATAGTCTACGAATTGAACATAGATGGGCCTGTTAAGCCCAAGCTGCTCTCTTATCCTCTCCACATCCTGCTCAAGCGCCTCAGGCCCCGCAATCAGCCTAGCCGGGTCTCCCGGCAATATTCTGACTAAGATAAACATAACCAGCATAGCCCCAAATAGGGTTGGTATGGCCTGTGCAACCCTTTTGGCAACATACCCCGCAAGAGACATGGTTAGTCTAAATAGAAGTATAGAGTAGGCAATATAAGAATTACTATTGAAAGCCCCATCCTAGAGGGCATCCCTTAAGCTGAAGACCCGCCTAGTCATCAACTCAGAAGAGTGAGCGGAAGTGTGAAGGGCTTTCGGTTGTAACATGGTGGCTAAGATAAGAGTGTGGGATATATGCTTGGATATAGTTTCCTATTTCCTTTCAGCTACCCTTAGTAACATCTATTCTGTGTCTGCATAGGAGATCTCCCCTTACTATGCACTCTGCTAGATGGATTCTGTCGCTTCCCACAAGGTTTTTCAGGATTTCTGTGTGGAATTTCATGCATATCAGATCGTAGTGATTCTTAGCAATCTTCAATAGGGGGCAGTTTCTACTGATAATCTCTAGAGATCCATTAGCCTTTCTTACAGATCCCATGAAGCCATATATATTTAGATTTTCAATGGAAGATTCTATATCCTTGGAGGCGCTTCTTAAAGCTATATCCCTCGCCATGCTGCTCACTACAGCCTCAACCTTATCGCCCAGCCCTATAGATGCTAGTCTATTGATGAGCTCTAGAAGGAACTCGCTATAGAGCTTAGGAAGGGTCTCTATACCCTGCTCAGTCGCCATATACACCTTCCTAGGCCTCCCAACACCCCTCCTAACGAACACATGCCTCACAAGCCCATGCTTCTCCAGCTTCTCAAGATGCTTTCTAACAGCGCTAACCCTAACACCGAGGATCCTAGCTATCTGGGCAGCTGTGACACCCTCTCCAGCAACGAGCTCTAGAACCCTTAGAGAGGCGCTTGAAATCCCTCTAGGAGGATTTCTCAACGTGCTCCCCCAATATCATAGAGAAACTCAGAGGTATATATAGATCACCTAGCATTTTCTTTATCTTAAGGAGCCAATGTTTTCGGCTGTAAATTACTATATATTCTGTATGGCTGTTTAAACGAAGATCTTTGCTTAAATATCCCTAAAATAAACACCACTTGGTGACTAAAATTTCAAATGGTAGAGCATGGATCACAACGATAGCGGGTATAGTTATAGCCGCAATAGCATTCTTTGGAATAGGGTATCTAGCATCTCCACCCAGAATTGTTACATATACATCTACAGTAACTAAGGAAACAACTGCTATCCATACACAAACCATTGCAAAGACATTAATAGCCACACAGACACTCCCAGTAGCTACTTCATCCGCGTCAGATCTAAGAGCGGTACTCAGATCTCTATTGATCCAACATGGAGAGGGACACAGACTATATGCATATGCCCTCTACTTCAAAGATAAGGATCTCCAGCAGGTGGCGGTTAACGAGCTCCTAGCAAATTCAAAGGCGCTTGGAGAAGCGATAGCCTTGATATATGGGAGAGATGCCGGCAATAAATTCACTGAGCTATTCAATGGCCATATAAGAGCAGTTGCTATATATTACCAAAGCGCTTTTTCGGGCAATGAGAGTGGTAAGAGAGAAGCAGTTGGTCTACTCACAAAAAATGCTATGGAGATAGCTGCTTTCTTATCCAGTGCAAATCCAAACCTATCTAAGGAAGCGGTGTTCTCCTTGCTAAGGGATCATGCTGTTCAGGCCATGAAGCAAGCAGATCTACTGGCTCAGGGCAGGGTCTCTGAGGAATCGTCTATCTATATAGCTATGAGGAACCACCTAATCCTAATAGCGGATGCTCTGGCAGATGCAATAATTAAACAGTTCCCTGAGAAGTTTTAAGTAGCCCATCTATGGCATCTATCCCTTTTTTCCAGGATTTATAAGCTTATATTGAGATGCTTCCTCTCCATAGAGTGATTAGAAGTAATTAAGAGTATATCCAAACATATCGTTAAATCAGAAACAGCTTGATAATATATGTGATAAAATTTAAGAGACCTCCTGGCTATTATGAGGTGAGCGGGATGATATATGGAGAGAATATTTCTACCCTTATGATCGTAGCCTTTTTATTGATGACCACTCATCTCTTATGGATCGCGTATGTTCAGGCCAATTGGATCTCATCCTATAGCGTGAGGGATTTAACCGATAACAGGGATCTAACTCCTGGCGAGCCCCAAGTATCTGGGCACAACTATAGGATTACCATAACGATTCAAGTTCCAGAGACTGTGCCTGGAAGCTTCTTTACAACTGAAAGCCTCGCCCTTCAGGGCGGGGATGGATATTTATAAGCCTTCTTGGGCCTTGGTTTTGGAGGGGCTCTATGGCCTCTGGTGATGAGGGGGCGCTAACCATCTCTATTGGTGTGAGGGTTAGTCCCGAGCCGGGGGCTATAGAGCTCCTCAGTAGATACAATGTGGCTCTCAACTATGCTATAAACAAGATCCTGAGGCTGAATCTAAAGAAAATCGGAGAGATACACAACGCTCTATATAGAGAGCTGAGGGAATGGTTCGGACTACCATCGAGGATAGCCCTCGACTGCTATAGAGATGCCCTTGCAAATGCAAAGGCCTGGAGGAACAATCCTAAGAAAGGTAAACGCCCTAAGGTTAAGAAGCTCAGCATGCTACTGCACCAAGGCTCAAGCTATAGAATTGAAGATGGCTATGTGGAGATCATAGGAGGGATCAGGCTTAAGATCATAGGCTGGGACAGGAGGTATGATGAGTACGAGAATAGAGAAGCAAGGCTAGTCTATAGAGAGGGGAGGATGATCCTATGGATCTCTAAGAGGATCCCAAGGCCAAAGCAGTATAAGCCAAGAGATGCTATAGCCGTAGATATCAATGAGAGGAAGATAGTCTATGGAGATGACAAGATAAACAAGGATATAGGCACAGCTGTTGATAGAGCCTATAGATGGAAGATCCTTGCGGAAAATCTGCAGAGGAAATACTCCTCTCCAAGATACCCAGCTTGGAGGAGAAAAGCTATACATAATAGAATAAGATCCTATCACAGAAAAGCTAGGAATATATTGGAGGACTGGGCTAGGAAGGCACCGCTTAAGATGGTCAGGCTAGCACTCAAGCTTCAACACGCTGTTGCTAGAGAGGATCTAACAGGCCTCATAAATTCTCTGAGAAAGATCAGGAACAAGGATCATAGAACCAAGCTGATCATAATGGGATATTCAAGGCTTGGGAGATGGATAGACTGGCAGGCTATGAAGCACGGGGTTCCACTTGCCATAGTAAACCCAAACGGGACATCATCGGAATGCCCAAAATGCGATTCAAAGCTAGAGGAGAATGGATATAGAAGATTAAAATGCCCCAGATGCGGATTCGAAGCAGATAGAGACATCATAGGGAAGCTAAATATAAGGAAGAGGGCTTTGAAGATACTGGGAATCAAAGTAATTCCTGGGGGAGTTCTGGCCCCCCTCACTGCCCCCCAAATGACAGATGAAACCCGAATAGATGGAGAACCAATGAACAGCTAAAAGATATATTAGGATTGAAAGCATTATAATAGTAAGACCACAAACCCTCCCGCATCAGCGGGTGGGGTGGAGATTGAAAGGGGAGGAGGTCAGCATAAGCATACCAGAGAAACTATGGGATCAGGATCTCCAGA
>JAVVGG010000157.1:0-3807 GCA_032249275.1 Desulfurococcales archaeon | reverse complement strand
GGCTGAAACCCATAACCGCTTGTCCCCTAAGAGGAGGGGTAACGCCTAAGACCCCAGCGGTGGAAACCCCGGCCTTAAGGGCGGGGAGGGGGTCATAACCAGATAGGCAGGGAAATAGCCTTTTTAGGCTAATGCTGTGTTTATTTGGTAGAATCCTATGTAGAAGTCTCTGTATCTTTCTCTATAGATCTTTTTTAGCGGGTGTTCCAGCGATATGACTACTACTGGCCTGTTGGCTTCCCTCAAGATCTTGTCTTCGATCTTCTCAACTGTTGGTGGCCAGAGGAACATATAGATCAGGTCGTATCCTCTTAGATCTATATCGAATATGTTGCCCCATATGAATCTGGCTCTTTCACGGCACTTCTTGAATCTAGATGCGATCCTGCTCCACATGACCTTGAGAGGATCTATCTCCACACCTGTGCACCTAGCTCTGGGGAATACCTCGAGCGCTTTGAAGCACACTCCCCCGAAGCCGGAGCCGAGGTCTATGATCTCTAGATCCTCTTTCCCGGCTAGGTACTTATCAACGGAGTATCTAAGAATCTCGGCAACATCCCTCTTGGGTGATGGGGCATATCCTGCTCCCCATATCATGGGTATTAATAGATACGCCACTATCGCTAGCGGGGTTAAGAGTATCAAGAGGTATATATTACTTGTTATTATATCCTCCATACTGTGAGATCCTCTAGCCTATTTTCAAGCTACCTCTTCGAGAGAAACTCCTTGATCCTTCTTTTAGTCTCCTCCCTCATAGCAGACTCTGCTATTAGCTTGAAGCCCTCTTCTATGTATCTTAGCTTCTCCACCGCTATAGCCTTTTTAATTGATGCCACTGCTTCTGGGTCTGAAGATGCTATTTCCCTCACTACCTCTCTAGATCTTTTTTCGAGGAGCTCTTGATCGACAACCTCATCTACAAGACCTATGGCTTGTGCTTCATCAGCAGATATAGATTTGCCGCTTATAGCTAGATAGGTAGCCCTTCTAACCCCGATGTTCCTCCAACCGGTTAGAGGTGTTAGAGGCGGTATAAGACCCAATCTAGCACCTGTTATTGCGAGGCTAGCCCTTCTAGAGGCTACCACGTAGTCCACTATGTGGAGCAGCTCAACAGCTATTCCAAATGCTGGGCCGTTGAGGGCAACTACCACAGGCTTCTCCAGCATTGCTATACCCTCAAAAGCTCTTCTAGCTAGGCTGAAGATCTCTTCGACCCTTTTCACATCTGTAGCCTCCAAGATCTCCCTTAGATCTACCCCAGCTGAGAAATACTCTCCATCACCCGTAATTACCAAACCTATTGCCCCTCGATCCTTAGATATCCTCTGAACAAGATCTATAAACGCCCTGGAAACCTCGGAGTTCCACGCATTCCTTCTCTCAACCCTGCTAATTCTAGCCCACATAACCCCAGAATCATCGGCATTGCACTTAACAGCTATATAGACCACCAACACTAGTTCCACATAGAAGCTATATTAGAACCTCTGATCCTTCTCCATATAGACATTCATCTCAACATTTAAGTTTCATGACGACACCATCCTCGCCTTTCAGGGCGAGGAGAAGGTCAGGTTTGCTCCCTGTGCCCCTAGAATGTCGAGGATGAATTCGTCGAGTTTACGTCTATAGGGGTTACCTATCTGTAGTGATAGCGGTGGTAGCCTTGTGCTGGAGAGCTCTCTGACTAGCTTCTCAACCTCTCCTCCATATTCTCTGCATATGCTTGGGTTTGGGATGGGTAGCTTTAGGTAGTCCTCTTCGAGGAACCTCGTCCACGTCTCGCTTATAGCCCTCCCAGCGTGGAGCAGTAGTGATATGAAAAAACTGCTATTGAACCATAGTGTTAGAAGGGGTGAGCACTGCCTATCAAGAACTAGATAGAAGTTCTTAGTCGCAGAAACCGGGGCCTCGGTTGCCACCGCAAAGACGCCTCTGTTCCTAAATCTCGCATCAACCTTATCAGGGAGGAAGAGGGTTGCGAACGGCTTCTTACTAGCCACCTGCCTATACACATGGCTATACCATCTCTCGCCAAAAGCCCTAACAGCTACGCTGGCAGCACCGCTCCTCAGCCCCCACTCGATATATCTCCTCACACTGCTCGAGAGCTCTTCCAAGCCTGTTGGGGGTATGCTTATCAGGTAATGATCCGGTTTCACGAGGATGCTATCCACGTATAGCCCAGGCTTTCTAAGTGCTGGGATCAGGTACTCTCTAGGAAGCTCCAGAACCTCCACCCCGTTACTCACCACTATGTAGCTCTCTCGTACATCTAGCACGCGCCAGAACCTATTTGGTATGAGGAAGAAGTCGGGTCCGTGCATCTCAACACCTCTAACCATACTATTCTTCCCTAGAGCCTCTGCGAAGGGGAGGAGCTTTCTAGCTGTGAGTAGGGCAGTGAGCATGTCTATGAACTGCCTTAGAGCCTCTATTTTAAATAGTGCGAGCCAGTTGAAGTCAAGTATCCCGGTTATCCTGTGCAAGTCCACATAGTGGGTTTCTGGGGCTCTCACTCTACCTAGAGAATATTCTAGCCTGCTGGGCTCCAGATCGCTGTCCAGGGTTATAAATGCTGTTTCACCCTTTTTCCTTGATTTTGAGGCTACAAGTATGACCTCCTTGAAGCCGCTGTCCACGGAGAAGGAGGACTCCCCCCTCTTCTGTATTAACGCCAGCACATGGTAGTTCTCCCTTAGAAGCTTCTTAACGCCTTCACCATATATGGTGTAGAATGTTGATGCTGGGAGGACAGATGCTAGTAAACCCCCATCTTTTAACATGTAATCCGCTAGAAATAGAGATAGCGTTTGGAGGTTCAGCTGCCTCCTAGTTATGTACCTCGAATACCCCGAGCTAGCAAACCTATCTTCTAGAAACCTCCTATACTTTACATCCAGGAGCTCCCACCTGGTAAAGGGTGGGTTTGTTAGGATGAGGTGAGCATATGACCTATAGCTTGTAGCTGTGCTCGTAAGGGTTGGTTGGAGCTGGACGATCTTGAATGTGTCCCCGCATCTAACCTCAACCTTGCCTCTCCCACACAGCCTTAGGAGTAGAGCGTAGCCTACTATGCATGAGAGGGGATCCTTCTCAAAGCCGATAACCCTTTTAATCTCCTCACACCCAAACTCCTCGACGAACCCTGCTAGCAGAATCCCAGAGCCCATGAAGGGATCTACTACGACAATATCGTTTAAACCCGACTCCAGCACGTAGTTCCTAGCAAGAGTGGAGATAACCTTAACCCCTATATGGTCTGTGTAGTAGGCGGATAGAACCTTCCTCCTATACCTCTCCATGAGGTGGGGGATATCGTAGAGCCTACGGGCTAAGCTATCTCCTCGAGAAGCCCTAGCATCCCTAAGAGCCCTATCAAGGTCAGCTAGCACCCTAACCCCTATCTCTTCGAGAACACTAGTATCCCCGTGGGCTTCGAGTATAACAGATAAAGCCCCAACAAGTAAACTATAGACTTCACCCGGAGAAGCATATCTAGTGGGATCGAGTACACACTCTTCATCAGAACCTTTAACAGAAACACCAGAGCCAGCCATGAACTCGCCTGACCTCCTCCCCTTTCAATTCTATAGAAGATCTCTTTGCAGGGGTCTCCAGCCCATCACCCCTATCCCCCTTATAGAAGGACTCGGGGCTAATGATTTTATCATAGCCTCGGAGGCATGGGTTTAACCTTGTTTGTCTATCTTGTATAATATAGAGCTTATCACCAGAGATTACCCCGAGGCTCACTCTCATAGCCATCATAATCGAGAATACCAGAGGATATAGAGC
>JAVVGG010000156.1:0-3826 GCA_032249275.1 Desulfurococcales archaeon | reverse complement strand
CCCAACGCCTGAGACTAGGGATAGTATTGATATTGCTAGCAGGGGTGTCGAGACTACTATTAAAACCCCTATTACAATGCTAGAGGATCTAGCTAGCATGGAGATCACAGAGTCCCTGGGAGAATCCTTACCCTTTTAGAAGAGCTGGGATCCAATAGAAACCCATCTTCTAAGATCAGCCATTTATACCCTATCCTCGAGGGATCCTCCAGCTCGCTTGTAACAACTAGAACCCCTGCACCTCTAGATGCTATGCTGCGGATCAGCATTGCAATAGATTGTGAGGATACTATATCTAGATTCGCTGTTGGCTCTTCAACGACCAGAAGATCTGGATTATCCATAGCCTCCCTCCACACAATAACCCTTCTAGCGTTCCCTCCCGAGAGGCTTTTCAGAGGCTTCCAAATAGATGGTACATTGGCTTTCGAAGCCTCTATAATCCTGCGTGCCTTCGCCTCGATCTCGTCTAGATCTAGAAGTGCTATTCTCCCACCAACAATCGATCTCAGAGAGATGTTTATAGCAACCGGCATATCTAGCATAGAGACTCTGGAAACATCACTTGGTATATATCTGATCCTGGCACCGGGTTTAACATATATCTTCCCACTCTTCGGCCTTCTAAGCCCGTAGATGGTCTCGCATATCTCCTTAACCCCTCTACCATCTATAGATACTATTGCTAGGATCTCTCCGCGTCTCAGCCTGAAGCTAGCGTTTCTCAGGATCTCTATGCCCCTGTCATCAGCTATTGATGCATTATCCACATATAGGATCTCCTCACCAGAATCTATAGTTCCAAATGTGTCTAGAGAATATGTCTCTAGACCTTGGGGAGACATATGCTTTGTCAGAACATCTATAATATCCCTGACATCAAGATCTCTTCTCGTGATCGTCGCCACCCTAGCCCCTCTCCTCAAAATAGTATATCTATCTCCGATCCCAGCAACCTCTCTGATCTTGTGGCTCGTGATTACAAAGGTCTTACCCGTATTTATATGCTCTCCGAGGAGTTTCAAAAGAATCTGGGATGATGATGTGCTCATCAACGCAGTGGGCTCGTCCATAAGAACTGCTAGCCCCCCAACATTTATCGCTATAGATACCTCGAGCACCTGCTTCTCCGCCGGTGATAACATTGAAACAAAACCTTGCCGACAGGGAGATCTGAGGATCTCGCTACAACATGCCAGTCATTAACCAGCACGGGATCCTGAATCAAACTTCTACCACTTCAGATTCATGCTAAAAAGCTTATAAGTATTAGCCATATATAGCGCCATTTCTTAACATAAAAATGTTATAAACCGCTGGTCTAGGTGTTAATAGCTATCTATGAGGAGCTATGGATTGATTAGCTGGAGATACTAAGGCAATATATCCATCCATAGATTCTCTAGAAGGGTGCCTGTAATTGGATAGAGATAGCGATGATTGTAGAGTATCCGTTGGAAAGGTTGTTGTTAGAGGCTCTCTAAATAGTTGTGGAGAGCTATTGGGCGGAGACTATGGGGTTGTGTTTGAAGGCTACAGCTATGAGGATACTTTGGAGCCTTTGATCGAATATATGGGTGGGCTTCTCGATGGTTTGAGCGGTGTGGATAAGATCTACTTAGAGGGAGATGTTGTGTCGCCTGAGCTTTCTAGGGGTGGTAGATATATCTCTCTATTATTTTGCTTGAGAACATATAGAGGTTCAACCCATATCTCGCCCCTCGACATGGATGATCTTGCGTTTAGCGTTGATGATAACATAATCGAGGGCGTCTCAGCTATTCTAACGAGACCCTCTATATACCCCTTTCTAGTTGTTAGGCTCTTTAAAATGCTATTCGCTGGTGTGAAAACCCCTGATCTCCTTAGGCGTGTATATGGATCGGCTGGAACTCTTCTCAATACAACCCTGTCAAGGCTTAAGGTTCCTAAGAGAAGCTCGATAGACCCCTCGAAGCTATTCAACGGCTCTGGCTCTGGGAGATATATAGTTGTATATAGATGTCAGAGATCATATGTATCTTCCGTTATAGAGCCCGGGGATCTTGCAAAGATCTTCGGAGAATCTGCAGGCGGGTTGATCTTGGATCACCATGTTGCATCGCTCCACACCAGTGATAAAGAGGCTGCATATTACTATGCAGCAATATTTAACCTCATGGTATATTTAATCGAGAAGCACAGGCTTGGGAGACTTGCAAGAGATCAGTTTGGAAGACCTCTTCTAGCGATAAAAAGATCTGGATTAGAGTGGAGAGATCTGGAGTGGCAGAGAGAGGTAGCAAAAATCTCAAAGGAAATACATGGGAAAAGGGGGGAGCTCCTAGAAATCCTAGGCTTAAGAAGAGATCTAGAGATCTTCAAGCTGGTAGATGAATGCGAAGATAACAAGATATTAAAAACCCTAAGAGGGAAGAGGATTTCACCTATACTTGGATATATAAGCAAATACATGGAGAAGATCTCAGAGATAGTACTAGAGAACATAAGGATCGATGATTTTCTGGAGACCATCAAGAGATACACAATTGAAAACCCATATAGAATGTGAAAGAGACGATCACAAACTATAGATCCTCGCGTTATACCTCCTATGCATAAATCCCCTCAACGATCCAAAGATCCACCCGACTCCCTGACTTATACCCGGGGAGGTAAAATAAAATAGATTATAAGGCAGAATCTAGGATCTCTATAGGGCTATCTACCCACCATAGATTCTTTTAGATCTCTAGGTGTTAAGAGGTTCGATCTTATTAATAGAAGCACTAGCGTTGCTATAAGCATGGGAATCCCGACAAGTACTATAGTGGCTATCCAGCTTATTATCACAAGATCTATTACCTTTACACTCACTCGATATATAGTTATTTCGATCCTCGATAGAGATCTTCTTAACAGAGCAAGTATAACCACTATCCCTATGTCGAGTGTAACGAAGATTTCTAAGCTTGAAAGGGATTTGTTTAGGGAGAGCAGGGCTATTATAGAAAGTATAGATAAAACGATTATTAGTCTACCTGTGGAGAGAAGGTCTAGGAGATATAGCGATGATGCTGATAGAGCTATGCCTGATAATCCCAGTATTATTGTTGCTGGCGCCGCATCCATAAGAGCACTATGAAGATCATCTTCCAATTTGATTTCCACAGGAGCTATGGTTAGGGATGCCAGCACAATCAAAACCCCGGCTTTAAATAGTGTTGGCTTAAAACCATTTTCAGCGAGAGATATGCGGAAGAAATAAAATATATAGAGGGAGAGACCCGCAACCAAGATCACATTATATGCAAGGGATATCACGGGGAGGGATATAGCATGTGATAAATAGAGTGGGTTATAGCTAGATATAAAAGGCTCTAGAGGCCTAATATCGCTATAGATGAGAGCATCAAGAACTATATGTAATAGCCATCCCAAGACTCCTGCGAGGATGTAGCTGAGAGGCTTCTCAGATCCTTGGGATAGATAAAGAGATCTATAGAGGGTTTTTAGAAAACCAAAATATCTCTCGAGGAAATACATAGCTAATCCAGCAGTAGAGCCCATAAACACGCCTAGCGGGATCGTGTGAAGAGAGCCATGCACCCTGCCCCCTATAACGCCGAGCATGACCATGATAGGTTCTATATCGACAATAACAGCTGTTGTTATCAGAAAAGTAGGCAGATGGATCCATCTCCTACTAGGTAGACCAACAAATAGACCAAATGCTATGTGATATGATGTGAACGGCATATAAGATATCCCAAAAACCTATAGGAAGTTTAATTAATAAGTTTTATCCTTATCTCATAGCAATGCGGAGGCACAGACAGCCTGGGGG
>JAVVGG010000155.1:0-3869 GCA_032249275.1 Desulfurococcales archaeon | reverse complement strand
CGCCCTTTAGGGCGGGGAGGAGGTCAGCTTGTATAGAGGGCATTGAAGAACAGCTTGAAGGTTCCGTGTGTCTGTGCTCTGAAGATCGGCCTGAATCCATATATTATAACCCTCCCCCTACCAAGTCTAGCCTCTATGAGGGCCGGCTTCCTACTCAATATATTCTCACCTATTAGCCAGCCACTCCTAAGAATATCCCTCTCCGGATATGTGACCACAGCTACATAGTCCTCGTTATTGTGGGTTGGGATTATCTCTAGAACAGGTCTATCCACTAGCATTACATAGGCAACCCTTGGCATGCCATATCCAAGGGGATGTGTATTGTCTACCAAGGCTCTAAGCATAGATCCTGGGCAGAAGAACTGCCTAGGATCTGTGATCTCCTCCGTGATATCCCTTATAGCCAGCCCAAGACCCTTATAGGCTAGCTCCGAAGCACCTCCCATCATGAGAATCGAGCCCCCACCCTCTACAAACTCTTTAAGTCTCTGTACACCCTCCTTGCCAAATCCACTTCTATACTCAGGTGGATATGGAGGGAGCTTGAATGGCCTTTTAAGCCTCTTACTCATCTCCTCCTCAATATTCTCCCCCATCATCATTGGGAGGGCGTCGTCTGGGAATACTATGATGTCTATCAGCTCCCCCAGCTTCCCACTCCTTATCTCAGCGTCCCTTATGACTTTATATGGGAAGCCGTATGTGTCGAAGATATATCTGGTCCAGCCCTCCTCCATGTTGCCCCCGTAATATCTCTGATAGATCCCTATTCTAAGGTGTTTTACCTCATAGTGATCCCCATAGATTGACAGCAGATCTTCTGAAACGCCTATAGGCTGTACACCAAGTTCAGCGGATACATGCTTTAGAATATCGAATGCCTTATCGCTATCCTCAACATAGAACGCCCCAGGTGGGAGGCTAACGCCTCCGAGATCGATGCTAACCCTGAATCTCCATACCCTTACACCGCTTGTGAGAAGCTTGTTCACAAGTCTATGTGAATCGTTTAGCCTAGGATCTATTAGATACCCTCTAGACCTCTCGATAGAAACCCTGGGAATTGGTGTGGATAATATGGTCTCTAGATCAGCTTTAAATGGGGTGTCAACCTCATAAACCTCAACACCCATGAAGTCCGCAACGGTGTCTGTGGCTATGTCATAGGGTCTTATAGGCTTCCCCTCCTTATCCCTCGTAACATCTATATCTGGGTATAGATATCTCTCAAGGAGCCTCTTAGCTAGGGGTCTCCTAGGCTGTGATAGCGGGACTACGAAGCTCCCTTCGGGATAGATTGTAGATCCTATCTTCAAAGGCTTCTTAGCCCTGTAAACCCTTATCCCAAGCTTTAGAAGCAGATCTATTAGCTTAAGCATTGTAAGAGGGTCATGACTCTCTGGGGGAATTATAAAGGCGTGGGGAGGCTCTCTAGACCCCTTCTCAATATTCCTCAGAGCCTTTAGATAGGAGTTTCTGAGGAACATCTCCTTGTTAGAGACAACAGCGCTTAGTATAGCTATTGTAGAGATCAGCTGCTGCTTAATAATATCGCTGAGCCTCCACCAACCACCCGGCCATGGATTTGGATAGTTCATATAGGGTCTATCAGCTACCCTACCCCTTCCATATCCCCTCAGCTGGTGTGGATGGATATACATTGGAGATGCGATTTTAACAGATGCTGACTCGGTTAGAATACCAACTATGTTCATGAAATAAGCTATAGTCTGGAAAGCGGAGACGAAATCCGGAGTGAATGGAGCACCGGTTTCGACACCCTTGATACCCTCCATCTCCAGCCTGGTCGCCGCATATGTTCCGAGGAACTGTGCTTCCCTCCAGGTTATAGGATCTACGTCAGGGTATATGGGATCCATTTCAGGGGATACGAAGAACCTGGCTCCGTAGCTTCCCATCTGATGATGATCTATATATACCTGTGGACACCAATCATGATAAGCTATCTTAGCGAAGTATCTACTCTCAACCAGGTTTAGCATATATGCATCCCTATTATTGTCATGCCCACAGTAGCTGTGATAAAGCCAAGGGAGCGGTGTACCCTCATACTCTGTGCCAAGATACTTGTTATAGTAGTCAACAACCATTACCTGCCCATCTGGGTTGAAAGATGGAAATAATATGGTTACAACATTATCTAAGATCTTCAGGATCTCCGGGTCATTCGAAGATGCAAGCGTATATAGAAGCTCTATGCTCATCTGAGTCCCTCCAACCTCGGTTGCATGTATGCTATTCGTGATCACAACAACCGTTTTACCCTCGCTAACAAGCTTCTCAAGCTCCCCTCCATCGAGAGGCTTCTCAGGGTTTGCAAGCAAACACGAGATCTCCCTGATTCTCTCTAGATTTCTGAGATTCTCAGGTGAAGATATATATGCCACTATAAAGCTATTGCCTCCAGGAGTCTTGCCGAGCTCAACAACCCTAACCCTATCACTCTCAGAAGCTATCTTGAAGAAGTAATCGACGATCTTATCCCATCTAGCTAGCTTCCTATCTTCCCCAATTTTAAAGCCGAAGAACTCCTCAGGCTTGGTTACCAGGGATTCCACCCAGGATAAATACTATGGGGATTATTAATTATTCAACAATCTAATTAAGTATTTTAGATAGAGATTTTGGTAACAGGACTACCTATAGCTGGAAGCTACATGTGTTTCGGCACGGGCTTCCCACATTCTTTCTTGGATCTGCATCCGATCGGATGCTTCGGAGCTTCACAGATCTGCGATTCCGGCATCGAAGAAGTTAGTAGTCATAGCGTTTGGAATCATTATATATAAATGGTTCTATAGTAGCTGAAAGTGGGAAAACTATGATCAAGCCGATAATCCCGCCCTTTTTATTTAATCTAGGAATTAGCCGAGGTTCTTGCCTAATGCCTCGGTAAGCCTTTTATAATATAGATTCACGGCTCTCGCATCCTCGCTTATAGTTTCCACGGTTATGTAGCCGTTGATCTCTAGGAATAGAAGGAGGGATAGGAATTCTTTGTATGATATATCAAAGGTTTTCCTCAGCTGTTCATATAGCTCCCTATCTTTCATAGCCCCTCCTCTCTCCATCAAGATCTCAAGGGCCTTTCTAGCTGCCATATGTTTTGAATATGTCACCATAGCACCACCTGAAGATCGCTTTTAAAAGATCTAGACTATATGCTAGGCATATATAGGCGGGGTCATAACCTGCTTGGGCAGTCTCTGCTTGAACCTATCTCTCCAGCTCTCATAGAATCTAATCATATCCTCCGATAGCGATGGCCTCACCTTCGCCATTGCCTGTAGGAAGTGTCTCATATAGACCCTCGAAGCAGATAGATCCTCTCTGAGTGCGAACAAAGCAGCCTCTCTAACAAGAGCTGCGAGATCCGCCCCCACATATCCCTCTGCAGCTCTCGCTATATACTCTAGATCCACATCCTCTGCTAAAGGCATCTTCCTAGTATGCACCTTCAGAATCTCAAGCCTGGCTTTCATATCAGGAGGAGGCACATAGATCACCTTATCAAGTCTCCCCGGTCTTAAGAGCGCGGAATCTATAAGATCCGGTCTATTAGTGGCTCCTATAACCACCACGTTGTTGAGCTTCTCAATCCCATCTATCTCTGTTAGCAACTGGCTAACTATTCTCTCAGTAACATGGGTGCCCTCGTCAACAGATCCTCTGTGGGGCACTATTGAATCTATCTCATCGAATAGGATCACTGTTGGCGCATATACCCTTGCCTTCCTAAATATCTCCCTAATAGCCCTCTCACTCTCACCAACCCATTTACTCAGGATCTCGGGGCCCCTTACAGATATGAAGTTAGCACCACTCTCAGTAGCGACAGCCTTTGC
>JAVVGG010000154.1:0-3923 GCA_032249275.1 Desulfurococcales archaeon | reverse complement strand
AAACCCTATAAAAACATACCCCGCCCTAAAGGGCGAGGCTTGCCCTTTGTTGTCATAGAGCCTTCATATGATTAGTGACTTGCTATAGGTTTAGCTATAGAGTTTTAACATCTGTGGAACACATGAGGAACAGATCACTAAAGATCTATATGTTTTAGAAGAACCGAGACTTGAACAGAGGTGAACAACCTGTGAACAGGATATAGGAACAAAATATCTTCTAACCTGCGGAGAAAATCCTTGAAAGAGACTCGAATACCCCCTCAACATAGCCCGCCGATAGTGGGTATAGCGCTGTCCCTAGCAATATGAATAATATATATGGCACCCCCCACGTCACATAGATCCTCTCGCTCCCTTTTAGGAAGCTCTTTTCGATGAGCTCTCTAATAGTTCCTCTATATACGCCTGGATCCTCATTTATATCGAATGACTCTCTACATCTCCAGATAATAGATTCGTTTTCAAGGCTCGGATAGATCAGAGGATATAGAAATCTAGTAGCTATAAACCTCTCAGCCTTGATTGGAAAACCTGTCATACACACTATGGCAGCTTTATAGAGACTTCTACAGTATCTCCTTATCTCACCTATACTCCTCAGATTCAGGATCGATATGGGGATCACCAGACCCACCAGCATCAAGACCGTTGAGATGGCTAGGATAACAAGGGATGGGGGCAGAACTAGATTCCCTGGGGGCTGGGGTATTAGGATTGCCACAATAGCCATTGCTATTGGATCTGCTAGGCCCATCATCCCTACGAGGCTCATTGCTAGGAGAACAGCTGGGGAGATCATGCTTATAGCTATGTAGAGAGGAGCCGTCCTTGGATCAAGCTCCACCCTATATATAGCTAGCGCTACACCAACAAGTATGAAGGGAAGCCATATCCTCGGATCTATCTCCCTCGTCTTCACATCTATATAAGAGGTTATCGCAAGCATTGCTAAAGCTGCTGCATAGCCTATGTAGAATAGAACATCTAGATCCATGTGGAACACCATGGAAAATATTATAGTAGAGGAAATATTAGAGAATTCAGCCTTCATCGTGATTGTTAATCACTCGGCTTCATCACTCTTTTTCCCTCCCCATGCCTAGGTTAGGGAGTATGGACTCCCAGCCATGACATGGGGAGTTTCATTGGGCGCCTTCCTCCACCTCACGACTGCTCATAGACTTCATAGTAGCACCCTCCGATTAATTTTTGTAAGTAAAGCTTATAAATCTTGATTAGGCATACAGCCTCAGCTTACTTAATAGCCCTAAAAGGATTAAAAATAACAAGCAGCTACATAAAAATGTTACAGACCTAGGTTTCATTGGGCTAGGTGTTTGGCAAGCCCTCTCTCCTTGGCTTCACCGCATCGCGCAGGGCTTTCACCCTCCGCATCCTGGTTTCTTCAAACCCTTGATTACGATCAGCTTTCTATCCCTCCTAACGATCTTTAGGAAGCTGTATTTCTATTCAATATTATCTGAGATTAGATCTATAGCCTTCTATAGAGCTTTAACATACCATGTTATAAGCTTCGAGACCCTATTATATTTAATGATAGGATATATCCTCACAGCCTAAGGGTCTTTAGCGAGCCTTCCTGCATATATGGCATTAGTTTATAGCTCTTTCCAAGAAACTTAACATATACCCTATAAATCTATATCAAACTAAAAACAGTTTCAGGATGCATCCTGATAGATCTTGATTTTCGACCTCAGACTGCTCTCAAAAGTAAGGTGTAAACCCTAATATATTGGGTTGTCATGACCTGATAATTCAGGTTGGAGAGTAGAAAGAGGTTTAGGAGATATATAATATCTAAAGCTATATTAATATTTTAGAACAGCAGATCTCCCCGATTTCACAGGCAGATTAGAGGTTGAAAGTAGTGCGGCTATAAATCATAAATAGAATATCTAATCAACGTCGAGAAACAAATGTTTGATGTACTTGAGCAGTAGTACTTCCCTTTATTAGACATAAAGTATTGATATTATAACAAATCCTAGGGAAAAGCTGACCTCCTCTCCCGCCTTCAGGTCATCATCTTGATCGTCATTCCTTTCAGGCGGATCATAGGTTCCCCCCATCTATTCGGGTTTACATCTGTCATTTGGGGGGCAGTGGGGGTGGCCAGAGATCCCCCAGGAGCCCGTCATCCCGGGCTCCATAAAGATTAAACCCTAGAAGGCTTATAAGCCATAGCCATCCCCGCCCTGAAGGGCGAGGCTTTCAGTTGTAATTGGGTAGATATAGAGCTTAGTGTATAGATCCATTTTTCGAAGAAGCTTAGCAATATGATGTCTAACCTCTTCTCTTAATCTATAGTAGCTATATCTTCTACTCAAACTATTATTGATGTTTATCTTAACACTCTCTATTATCCCGATGCGTTCCAGCTGTTCTAAATACAGCTTCAGCTTTGAATAGTTAATGCCTATCCTCTTAGCAATAGTTCTGAAGCTGGCATATGACTGTCCATTTTCATTTAATGCTAGTAGCTTAATGATTCTAATTCTCGGATCATCATTATGTAGGAGGAATATCCTGGATACTATATCCATATCAAATCCTTTAAATTCATCACACAAAGAATTAGCATCGCTTCTGTTATTATTTCCTATCATATTACTATCACTGCTTTTTCTCCTACTACCCGTAATTATCACCATTAAAATAAAACACAGTAGCTTATAAACACAATTGCACACATGTATAGCTAGCTTTATATACTAGTTTACATATTACACATGTGTTTTTGTTAATAACTTTAATGTTAAATTTAATATGAAATAGCTAGAGCCGTTATATATTTTTGAAGCAATTATCTAGGGAGCAACTTAACGTTTCAAGAGAGACTCTTATATAGCTAGTTCCATATTTTTCTAGAATTTCAATAGCTAAAGGCCTAGGAGTGTTCTAACAGTATATCATATACCAAGCTATGGAGAAGAGGAAAATTATACAGAGAGCTAAGGGAGAAATACAAATCAGCTATATCACACTATGCTCATATAAGTATTAATACATTTCAGACGATTAGCCCATAAGAAGGGAGTTAAAAAGATAGCAGAAGAGGATTTCGAGGAACTAGTAGAATGTCTGGGGGGTGTTTCAGTTTTCATAGTCATTCATAGCATTCGTGTTGTTAGTGCCTATGTTCTCCAACTTAAGCTTATGAGCGTCTAATCCATAATTGTTTTGATGATGAGGTATCTCTGCTAGATCTTGGGAGACCTCGAGATGCGTTGATGCTCAGAGCACCCGAGGCCGAAGCCCTGTATGAGAGCATTGCCCAGAAGGGCTTCGGGGTTCTAGGCATAGCCCTAGATGGGAGCCCGGTGCCGCTGGGCTCAACAGCCACCTATGAAACCGCAGGGGTCTCCAAAACCCTGTGGGGGAGGTGGAAGTCCCTCGATAGCCACAGGGCTAGAAACCCTATGGATCAAAAAAGCAATACAAAACAAAAGAATACCAACGACAACCAACAACCATCGGGGGACAAGCGGTTAGGGAAGGAGGATCTAGATTATGGAGAGCTGAGATATTATCTCAGAGCATGCATGTAACATGGCAAGGGCTTAGGTAGATCTAGAGGTGTTAGACGGCATAGCAATTCCAGAGGCTAGGGGTATAGCGATATGGCTAGACCAACAGCTGTGAAGGCTAGTTAATAAGATGAGGTACGGGCTTAAAAGAGGTTATGGAATCGTTGAGGCGGAGTTCCTCAATAGAACTAGGATAGCAACCTGTAGGAGATGGGTTGGATTTGAGCTTAAGATTATATAGTACCATCTATAGCTGATTAACATGGATCCAGAGCTAAGAGTATTGCTAGAATAAAGCTAGATATAAAAAATAAAAGGATTTTGTTCCACCCAACCCTTGAGAATGCCGTTAGGATAGTCGATAGGACT
>JAVVGG010000153.1:0-3954 GCA_032249275.1 Desulfurococcales archaeon | reverse complement strand
ACTCATCACAAGCACCTCCAAGGGGATTGGCTGCTGCACACTATAACAATTCAGAAGTGGATAACCTGTTGGAGCAGGCTATGAGGGAGCTTAACGAGGCAAAGAGGGCAGAGCTATATAAGAGGGCTATAGAGATAATATGGAGAGACGCGCCGTGGATCTTCCTATATACACAGAAGTGGTTCTACGCATCTACAAAAGATCTGAAGGGATACTGGATATATGTTGATGGTGAGATGGTCTTCTTCGATAAAGCATATTTTAGCTGATCCTTTTTCTGCTGAAAATCTTAGCCTTCATGGGTCTGCAAAGTATAGGCTATAGTCTTCTCCCAAGATCTCCCTCAAGATGTTCAGGGCAAAGGCTCTGATTCTCTGATCTATCTCTACAACTGCTATACCCCTTCTAGGAATCCCGTACAATAGGATCTCGCTGTAGTTAGCGATTGCCGCAACTAATAGCGACAATAGATCCTCCTCTCCCTCTACAACCACTAGAAATCTTTCTCCGGGCTTGCCAGCGATATATTTTATAGTGTTTATCGCCTCGCTAGATATAGTTCCACGTGGGTTTCTTATCTCCATGACAATCCCAACCTGGCTATATATTCCCTCCACCTCATCTATCTCTATGTTCTCTCCCCTAAGAGTCGCTCTATCGACTATCGCCACATGCGGTATGAACCCCGCCTCCACAAGGCTCTTGGTCACCACATCCCCAACACTCCACACCCTCTTACTATGATGTATAGCCATGATCGCTCTCCTAGCCACAGACACCCTATCAACCCCCTCTACAAGGAAACCATATTCCCTAGACAAAACACCCCTAAGCCTCTCGGGAAGGGGATACACCTTCAACGCCATTCTTCAGCTTCCTAAGTTTGATTCCCAAGATCTTAAAAAGCTTTAGAGCGACACATAGATAAAGACCCCCTTCTCATCGAGTATTGGAGAGAACATAGAGTAAGACCTTCACTAAAGGCCGGAGACTCGCAACCTGTTAGATTAATGCTCTATTATCTTCTCTTCACCATATATAGTAAGAGATAAGATCTACGCTATTGTAGTCGGCAGACATAAAAATACCGGGTCAACACTTCGGTTTAGCATCACAGATAGCGGTGGAAAAACATCTTTAAACGGTTAGGCTTTTTACCCATCCAGAAGATCATAGGGATCATAGCTGCTGTTAATGTTACGAGAACTATTCCATAGCTATATGGGTACTCAGTGCCGCCGGGCTGCTGTAACTGGATCACATATGGTGTTGAAACGTTTGGTGATACTACGAGGATTATCCACATCCCCGCTGATGCGTGTCCCGGTACGCCACATGCTATCCAGTAGATCCCTTCTGATAGCGAGTGGACGCTGAGGGTTACAGTGGCCCCGCTTGGTATACCGCTAGTATATGTAGGGGGCTGTGAAGCTATGATCGTGCCGTCACTCCCTATATCCCTGCTCTGAGGGGCTGCTGTGCTATTCCTCACAATAGCTATGCTATGAGGTATTATGTGGCTATTTGTAAATGTCACCTCTAAGCCCCACCCTGCTGGTATATATATTCCAATCCCGCCTCTAGAGGATCCGTTGAAGTTGAGGCCCGTCGATATCAATGCAAAGGCTGTCTTCCCAGAAAAAGGTAGCAGTGTTGCACCAGCTGGAATTGTCTGCCCCACTGTTATTGTAGATTGCTGAGTAATAGTGCTTATAATTGTTCTCTGAATAGTCGTTGGAACCGTGGCTGTTATCTGAGAGGTAAGGGTTCTCTCAACAGCTGTAGTTACTGTCGCTATCTGGGTTCTAGTAACTATAGATGTTGTCTCCCTAATCACAATCTGTGCTGTCGTGTATATAGATGTGGCTGTCATGATCTTCCTCACAGCGATTGTCTGGATAGATGGTATAGTTACTGTTTGCAGAGATACTGGAGGCCTTGAAACAAAGCCTGCAGCAAATGCTAGAACAGCCACTACTATGATTGCTATAACAGCCCCCTTAGAAATCCCACTTGTTACGCTAAACCATTTCACCTGATATTATATACCACATAGGTATATAAATACAGCTACTATAGCCAAGAGCCTCCTTTAGAGTGAGTAGAAGATCGGATCTTAGCAGGTGACAATACAATATGGGTTTTAGAATATCGATTATTTGAGATCCAAACCCTCCGCGGAAGTTCTCCTCCATCTTGGAATGCTCTTTATATTTTTCCTATCTATAATATGTGGGGCTCTGTCTCTACGTCCTGGGATAGGGTACAGATCTATGGGCTAGGGATCCTATCTCCTAGGATCCTCTCGGTTCTCACGGTGCTTCTAGCTATTCTCGTCTCTCTCAGGGCTCTCAGCCCAGATAGGATTATAGGTTATCTAATAGATCTTTATTTCTCAGCGGTTGTGATCATAGCTCTGTCAATAGCTCTTAAGAGGGGCTCGTCTATAGAGATCTTGTTAAAGCCAGATATAGCGTCTCTCATAGCATCTGCTATATATGCGGTTGTTGTGGGAGGCTATGTGCCGATTATGGTGGCTCTCTTCACGATACTCATAGTGCTCTCATCGAAATATGTGGAGGGGGTTATAGGGCATTGGATCTTTCTATCGCCAGGGTCTCAGGGAAATCTTGGCTATATAGGCGGAGCCCCTGGATCCCATGTCAAGCTATACCCAGGTGTAATAACCACCTGCGATCTAGCAGTTTCTAGGGGATCTATAGTTGTTAGGGAGCCCTATAACTCAGACTCTAGATCATATAGGGAGGCCGGAGATATGGTTGCAGGCTATTCCGCTGTGGAGTCGGGGTCTGCAGAGGCTCTCATAATCAGCAGCGGATCCATTGTTCGAGGAGGGCGCTCTGAGACTCTGGCCGTGTCTAGGAAGGTATGCAGTATCTTCTCAACATTGGTCTATATAGTCTCTATTCTAGGGCTTGCCATGGGTTCAAACGCTTCTACATATTTATCGATCGCTGCACCATCGATCCCATACATATATTTTCTCTATATGGCTAGAAGATCCTCAGATCTTGCTAGAATAGGCATCATCTCTTGGAAGCCCGCCAAGACCTCTAGAGAGGTCTGCTATGCGAGGGAGCTATACCTAGATGCTGGATCTACCGTATATACTAGATCCACGGGCGAGATATCCATAAAATCTAGAAGCTCGCTAGCGAGAGATGAGATCATAAAGATCATATGCTCAGCCGACAACATAGAGGCTGTGAGGAATATATGTAAGAGCTATGAGGATCATGGAAGGGGTTACATTGTAGTTAAGAGAAGCCCTGATCTAGTAATCCTAGAGGATGCCAGAACAAGAGTGAAAATATGTCTCGCAACACCAGATAAAGCCAGGATCCACGGCTTTCAGTGGGATATATCCTCCATAGACCCTAGCAGTAGTTGCCAGGGCACTATATATGTTATTTCCACAAGATACGAGGTACTCGGCTATATATGTGTCGGCAGATCTCTCTCTATATCCAACATGATGTCACTCTCAAAGCTCTCCAGAGAATATAGAGTATCGATCATACTTGATAGTGAGGATATAGAGATCATCAACAGATCTGGTAGCGAAATTAAGAAGATCTTAGAAAATGTCGAGCTGAAAATCAAGAGCCAAAGAAGTGGAGAAAGCTGCCCGGAGAGAAATGTGCTAGCAGTTATAAGGGATATCCCAACAAACCCGTGTAGAGGAGCAATATATATTGTTGATCCTAAGCAAGCCTATAAGAGATATGCAGATCTGAAGACAAGCCTATCGAGGGGGGCTGCGGTCACATTTAAGAGAGAAATAAGCTGGCTAGAGAGGATCCCTGAGCTGTGTAGAAAGTGGAGGAAAGATCTAGGCTTGATAATAGCTGTGTATACAATCCTGAGGGGTGGAGGAACCATAATATCCATAGCAACCGGCATCTTATGGGCTCAATATATTCTAGAAATGGC
>JAVVGG010000152.1:0-3991 GCA_032249275.1 Desulfurococcales archaeon | reverse complement strand
CATAATTCTATCCCTAATCTTAGGTGGGATAATGGTACTCCTAACCTCTCTACTACTCTCATATAATGCCCTAGGGCTATATCTTTTTTCATGGTAGTAGGAATGCTCTTATATTCATTCGTTGTCTGAACTTAAGCTTATAAGCATCAGTTCATAATTGTTTTGATGATGAGGTGATATCCCTGCTATATCTTGGTGTGCAGAGACCTCGGGATGCTATGACCTTTGGAGCACCCGAGGCCGAAGCCCTGGATGAGGGCTCTGCCCAGAAGGGCTTCGGGGTTTCAATTCTAGATGGGAGCCCGGTGCCGCTGGGCTCAACAGCCATCAATGAGCCCATAGGGATATCCATATCCCTATGGGGGAGGTGGAAGTCCCTCGATGGCCACAGGGATGCTATAGCATCCCTATGGATCAAAAAACACAGCAACACAAAACAAAAGAAAATCAATGACAATCAATAACCATCGAGGGACAAGCGGTGTAGGTACCTACGCTATACAGATATCAAAGCTATTCGGGGCTGAGGCTATAGCTGCTGTAGGCACTCCTGAGAAGGGTAAGAGGCTCCTCTCTATCGGGGCAGATCACCTTGTATATTATAGAGAGGAGGATGTTGTCTCAAGGGTTATGGAGATAACGGGTGGAGAGGGGGTCGATATTGTTTTAAACTCGGTTGGAGGGGATACTGTGCAGAAATCTATAGATATGCTGAGGCCAGGGGGAACCCTCGTGATCATTGGTGTTATAGCTGGAAGCGAGGCTAGAGTTATGCTTAGAAGGGCATATCTAAAAGGTATAGTCATTACGGGAACAGCTGGAGGTAATAGGTGGGAGCTTGCAGAGGCTCTTGAGATGGTTAGGAGGGGCCGTATAAAGCCGATAATATATAGGGAATATGGCTTTGAGGAGATACCCGAGGCCCATAGAGAGCTAGAGGAGGGTAGAGTTATTGGGAAGCTATTGATCCATGTTTCTAAGAGGTGAGAAATAAAACCAAATATATACTTGCATAAAATTTGTGATTCGGTGGTTATATGAAGCTCCTAACCTTTTCCCCAAGGGATCTCGACTCCCCTAGACTTGGTGTTGTTATAGGGGATCATGTGTTAGATGTATATAGGGGCTTCAGAGATCTCTATGACGCTATTCCACCAAATTGGTTCTCAGATCTCAAGCTCTTGATCGAGGGTGGAGAGCCTGCCCTAGATCTTCTTAGGAGGTTTGTTAGTGATGCTGAGAAAGACCTAAGATCATCATCCCCTACCCTTTTAAAGAACCTATATAAGCTTGACTCCATAGACTACTACCCACCCATATTGGCTCCGGAGAAGATACTGTGCCTCGCAGCTAACTATATGGAGCACGCACAGGAATCCAGGATCAAGCCTCCCGAAGCTCCCTACGTCTTTTACAAACCTGCTAGCGCTCTTATAGGCCATGAGAGGCCGATCCTAATACCTAGATCCTCTGAGAAGGTTGACTATGAGGTTGAGCTAGCAGTTATCATAGGAAGAAGGGGCAAATACGTTGAGGCCTCCAAGGCAATGGACTATGTCTTCGGCTATGCTGTGTTCAACGATATAAGCTATAGAGATAGGCAAATGCCACCAGGCTGGCCGGAGAAGCTAGATCCATTTGGCCAGAGGTGGCTACACGGAAAGGGCATGGATACAGGAGCTCCTATGGGGCCATGGATAGTCACCAAGGACGAGATCCCAGATCCACATTCGCTTAGAATAGGGCTTAAGGTGAATGGAGAGACCAGGCAAGATAGCAATACAGGGAACATGATATTCAAGGTGGACAAGATAATAGAGTTCATAACCGACGGCATAACATTAAAGCCAGGGGATATAATAGCTACAGGAACGCCTCCAGGAGTGGCACTTGCAACTGGTAAATACCTAAAGCATGGAGACGTGGTTGAAGCGTATATAGAGAAGATAGGAATCCTTAGAAACACCGTTGTGAGAGCTTTATAGCAAGCTCAGTCTCATCCCTCCGCTTGTCCCCCCGATGGTCATTGATGGTTATTAATATTCTTTTGTTTTGAGTTGCTTTGCCTCTCGATCCACAGGGTTTTTAGCCCTGTGGCATCGGGAGCTCCCCCCACTCCACCTCCCGGGCGATACACCCTAGGAGGCTTCTCGGAAGGGCAGTCGAGCCAAGTGGAAAGGGGCTTCCATCTACCCCTGGATCTCCGAAACTCTTCTGGGCATTGCCCTCATATAGGGCTTCGGTCTAGGGTGCTCTGGGCATCATAGCATCCCGAGGTCTCCCAAGATATAGCAGAGATATCGCCTCATCATCAAAATGACTAGGGATTGGATACTTAATAAGCTCAAGCTTGAGAACAAACGAATATAAAAGCATTCCCACTACCATGAAAGAATATAGCCCGCCATGGTCTCATAATCTGTTTTCTTCCTAAGGAGAGTATAGGATTGCCATAGCAGTTGCTTCCCTTACAAGCCCCTTGTTTTTAATCGCATTTGCGAGCTTATCATCTCTCCTTCTAGGTATAGTATACTTTCTCTAATAGTCCTTAATCTATATTTTATCTTTCAATGAGTATTCTCCTCTTAACTATTTGGCGAAATAATATTTATCATCTACTTCTATAAAACTAGTGGTGTCTATTTGCGGATTGGTATATATGAGTATAAGGCGCCTAAGGGTCTTATAAGGGTGACTGTTAGGGTTGTTGATGGTATGATAGAGGATATAAGGATAGCTGGGGATTTCTTTATATATCCAGAGGATGTTGTCTTTATGCTTGAAAATAGGTTAAGAGGCCTTAAGGCGGATCCCAGCTATGTGGGTAAGGTTGTTGAAGAGCTTTTCCACTCGAATGTTGTTGAGAGCATCGGATCTAGTGTTGAGGATTTCAAAACAGCAATCCTATATGCTATTAAAGAGGCTGGGGAAGTATGCTAGGCATTGGCGATCTAAGGGTTCTAATATATGAGATCCCAGATAACCCGCAGAAAAGCCTTGCCTTTGAAGAGGCTATGTGGAGATCTCTTATAGCAGGCATAGTTCCAGATACTCTGAGGATCTGGAGGCATAGAAATGCTGTGATATTGGGGTACTTCCAATTTGCTGAGGAAGAGGTGAACTTTGACAGGGCTAGAGAGATAGGTGCAACCATAGTTAGAAGATTCACGGGGGGAGGGGCTGTATATCAAGATCTTGGATGTCTAATCTGGTCAATAGCTGTTAGGGGCCCGGCTGGGGGTGGAACTAAATTCCTATACACGGATCTTCTCCGAGGGTTTATAGATGCTCTTAAAATGCTCGGTGTTGAGGCGAGTATAGAGAATGTAAATGACGTAGTTATAGAAACGCCTCTGGGGAGGAGAAAGATCTCGGGGACGGCAGCTACGTTTAAGGATAACTATTATCTCCTCCACGGAACCCTATTGATGGAAACAAACCTCGAGATCCTGGGTAGCGTGCTTAAGGTCTCGAAGGCTAAGCTGGCTGATAAGAAGATCTCAGAGGTTAAATATAGAGTGGCAAATCTAAACGATGCTCTGGGAAGGAGATTCCATATAAGCGATATAATAGATGCGATTATAAAAGCATATTCAAAGCTCCTCGGTAAAAAGCCCTTCATAGATATGCCGACAAAGGAGGAGCTCGAGCTAGCGGATAAGCTATATGAATCAAAATATTCAAAGCCAGAGTGGAACCTACTTAGATTCCCATCGAAGTACTTCGAAGAGAATATAAAGCGATGAGACATAGATACGAATATAGGGAAAGGCATTGAGAACACAATACATACTTTGAGTTTTAAGTCTCAAGAATCCCCGACCTTAATGGATGGTTTCCCAAAATCCACGGATCCGGTAGGGAAGCTTTTAAATAAGATGTATGAAATGATCTTTTTAATAGACTAGAAACTGAGATCATGGAGCTGTTATAGATAGCCGTTTCTCGGTAGATGGTGGTTCATTGTTTTATCCCCACCATCTACTTCTCA
>JAVVGG010000151.1:0-3992 GCA_032249275.1 Desulfurococcales archaeon | reverse complement strand
AGAGATAAAGCCATTAATCCCCCACCAGAGGGCTAACACCCGAGACCCCAGCATAAATAAGATGATCTACTATAGAATTGAAAGGGGAGGGGTCATAATAGATGCTCTAGGGATAGAGGTTATAAGCTTTGCAAGGGGCTCTGGAGACATGCAAGGGATCCCCCTGAAATGATTAGAAGGAGCGCTCGATAGGGCGTCTACCTCTATGCTTCATTTTAAGCGTTTTATTGTTTAAGCTGCTAGGATTCCGCTCTTAACGACTTTAAGATGCTTAGTATATTTTAGTAAATGAGCTATGGAACCATATCTACACAATATAGCTCTAATATCAACTATAATGTGGCTTTAACCGCTAAGAGGTTAATGAAGATCCTCTCGATAGCCATTTCAATCATTATAGGAAAATTATGTAATTATGTTATAGAGTATATATCGGTACTTAAGCGGCTGCCCAGCTTGCTGGCACTGGTCTCCCTTAGGAGCCCACCCACATTTCGTGGAGCCATAGGAGACTTCATGGGCGAGCATCACTTGGCCCGCCTCACAGTGGATCACACTCCTGTCTCTGACGGTTATCACACTGTTATCAAGGTGAAGGCTTATATCTCTTATATCTATGGTAGCTGAAGAGTTTATAAACCCATTGTTGGTTTAACAGTCCCTGCTTATCTCTTGCTATTCTCGAGTCATCTTTATATAATTTTAATTAATTAAATAGATTTAACCTAGCTTTCCTGGGATCTGATATCTATCGAGGATCTCTCTGATCTCATTAACCTCTAGAGCATATATCTCGTGGTTTGTGCTTCTCAACCTCCTCTCCACATATATGTAGAATTCTTTTCTGTTCCTGCTAACGCCTATTAATATATATATAGGTATATAGCTGGAGATCCTCACATCTTCTCCTTTAACGCATATCGAGGACAGGATCTCTGAGAGTATCCCTCTCGTTATCGGGTTTACAAGTGCCTCTTCCAATGTGTGGGGTCTTCTGATCCTCATCTGTATTGCTGCCTTTCTAAGGCTTCTTATATCGATCTCCTCTTCCTTTTCAACTTTCTCCCTTACACCTCTATAGATCTTTAGGATCGATTCTAGGATCTGTGTGGGGCCTGCCCCCCTAGCAACTACTATTGGTGCCTCAACAGGCGGTGAGGGCTCTAACCTATATCTATCTCTATACCTCCTCATGGTGAGGATCAGGGGCAGTGGGTCTTTTGACTCCGAAGCGATCACTAGATCTACTAGAAACATGTTCTCAGGGCAGCTATCGAAGCTTATGATCGAGAATGGCCACCATGCTAGCAAGAGCTTTCTCTGATCCGCAGCATCTATTTTCACACCTGGTTTTAGAAACATGGCGAGCCATTATATTGGTTTCTTGGGAGATATATAGAGGCTATTCCTCCATATAGCTTATCTCCCTATATATTCTATCCCTATCCCTATCATCTATTGGTTCTCCTGAGAATTCCACTATGACCCTCTTTATCCTTGGGTCTATAGTCATTATCTCTCTAACGATTCTCTCTCTAAGCCCGTCTAGATCCTTCACGCTCTTCCTAGGATCTACTCCTAGCGTGGCTACTATGTATATATGATCTGGTGTTATGGCATAGCTCTTGAGATCATCGATATCCACAACCTCGCTGAACCTCGAGAGTGTGTTTAGAACCCTTAGCATAACATCCTTCGGAGCAGATCTCCCAACCAGCACCTCTATATTCTTATATATGACATATGCGGAGGCGGCAAGAATTATAGAGGCTATTGCCATTGAGCCGAGGGCATCTATATATGGATATGTTGCTGAGAGGATAAGCGAGGAGAGTGCTGTGAGGTTCCCGCTGAGGGAGAATAGATCCTCGATTATGAGGGCCATGACTATTGGCCTTAATTTGGACATTCGATTCCTCCACATATGCTTCGCCCTATATACAGCTGTGAGTATAGCTATATCTATAGCTACTGCTACGCCTATTAGAGAGCTCCCACCGAGGATCTCACCATATACTCTTGTATCTCCTTGTAACGCTTCATAGGCTTGGATGAATATGTTGTTAGCTATAGCTCCAACCAATATGGAGATAGATATTATGCTAGCTATATAGGGGAATCTTGCGAAGCCAAACGGATACTTTGGGGTGGGTTTTCTATTTACTAGAAGGGCTCCCATATATAGGACGAGGCTGTTGATCGAATCGCTGAGTGAGTGGAGCGTCTCAGCATACACAGCTAGAGATCCTGTGAGTATAAATGCTACCAGCTTTAACCCGGCCTGGATCGAGTTGAGAGCTACGGAGAATAGAAAGATCAGAGGGCTTTTCCTAGAGCCAACCATATATCGTTTACACCGCTTTAGCCAACATTATTATAGTTTATGAGGGCTAATAAACATGTGATCCTCTATCTAAAGAACCTCCCAATAATCTCTGGGATATCCATGTATATATATCTGGTCGAGGCGAGCTTGGGTAGGTAGAAAGCAGCCTTGGCCGAGGGCGTTGCTATACATCTATACCCAAGGCTTCCCAGAGGCGATATAACGCCGCAAATGCCTGCAAACACCTTGACACCCCTCGATATGAGGAGCTCTATAACCCCTTTTCTAGAGAGCTCCTCATATACATGGTGGGAGGTGAAGATCCAGACGGGTTTATATGCTCTAACGCCCTTTTCAGCGATCATCAAGGCTAGATCCTCTATCAGCTCTGCAGAAGCGTGTGGACAGCCTATGAGGACGGCATCCACATCTTCGCATGAGGATTCCTCCACAGCCCTTGAAAGATCTTTATTGTCTATTGTGATTCTCTCAACACCCCTAAGAACCTCCTTATTGATCTTCTCAGCCTCTGGTGAAATGCCGTCTATTAACACGAGCCCCATCCCACCGCTTGAGCCTGCAGCTGCTAGGAATCCCTTGACCTCCTCGTGTCTCGAGAATCTTATGCCCTCCACATATGGTATCCTCTTACCAGCTATCTCACCCACAACCAGGCCTAGGGCTCCGAAGCCTGAGAGGCTTCTAATGTTAGTCAGTACCTTTATAGCTATCTGGGGCCTTCTATTCTCGTCGATAAGAAGCCCTGCCCTATAGGTCTTCCCCAGTATGGCTTCGAAGAGGGCTAGGAGGCCTCCCTCTCTATTGCTTCTAGCACCGTAGATGCTGTTGGCTATAAGCACTGCATTGCTCTCAGCCCATGCGAGGATCTCTCTCGGTTTTGGCTCTCTATAGTAGTAGGGGGTGCATGTGAAGGCCCTAGCACCCATTGCCCTGAATATCTCTAAAACCTCCCTCTGCCCCCTGATAAAGCCCTCGCCATAGCTGAAGTAGTGGGAGCTATCATCATCCACAGAGCCTGGGTTCGCGGTTGTATATATGGAGAACCTAGCACCCCCCGAATATAGATCTCTTAGGAGGGATAGACCTGCCTCACCTATATTGGCGTAGCCAACGCCGGATATGTGGGCATGGGATATGGGGATAAGCCTGTCGGCCCCTAAAGCCTCGCCGACCTTGACAACCACCTTAATAGCCTTCTCAAGAACCCAGCCAGCCTCGCCGGAGTAGATCTTCTCCTCCTCTTTTGTGAGATACAATGCCAGCCCTAATTAGACTACACCCAACGGCTATTATATCAAAACCGATCAGTCGCCGCGGCGATAGCCTTCAGGCTAACCTAGTAGACCAGAGATCGAAATCCGCTTGTCCCTCGATGGACATTGATTGTCATTGATTTTCTTTTGTTTTGTGTTGCTGTGTTTTTTGATCCATAGGGATGCTATAGCATCCCTATGGCCATCGAGGGACTTCCACCTTCCCCATAGAGATCTTGGGATCTCTATGGGCTCACTGGTGGCTGTTGAGCCCAGCGGCATGGGGCTCCCATCTAGGGTTGAAACACTGAAGCCCTTCTGGGCAGAGCCCTCATATAGGGCTTCGGTCTCGGGTGCTCCAAAGGTCATCGCTTCCCGAGGTCTCTGCACAC
>JAVVGG010000150.1:0-4033 GCA_032249275.1 Desulfurococcales archaeon | reverse complement strand
TACCCTCATACCCCTGTCTGGCTTCCCACGCCTAGGCTTGGGGGCTGGGCTCCTGGTCACGATATGGGGGGCTCATCGGCTGACTCCCCCCATATTGCTCATAGAGTTCATAGTGTCAGCCTCAAGCACATCATAGCAGGAAGCATATAAACACCAAGCAATAGGAACAAACATCAAAGACGAAATAGCTACAAGGAGGCTTCATCTTCCACCTTAAAGGTGTGACTTTCAAGTAGTGATCAGCTGAAGAGGAGTAGAAGCTTTGAAAGGAGGAGAGGAGGTCAGAGCGAGAAAGGCTGTCTCCGGAGAATCTGTATTAATATGGAACGCTCTTTATGCCGAGCTTATAGGCTCCCCAATTAGTGCTTATATGTAATACAAATACTATTACAGCTCCAGCTATGAAGTCCCAGAGTTCTATTACATGGTCTATACTTTTATCGAGCGCGGTGATCTTTATGAGTAGATTTGCGAAGAGGTAAAAAGATAGCTGATCTAGGAGAGGTGCAGGAGCACCTCTCGGAATACCCAGTCTTCTTTTTATAAAGGCACCTACAATATCTCCTAGTAGTGCTCCAATAGAAGATACTAGGGAGTATATAACATAAGCTGAGCTGTTAAAGGCAACAGCATAGATGGCCCCTACACCTGTTCCAAACATGATGCCTATTAATAATCCCTCATAGGTCTTTCCATCACCTAGCACTCTTCTACCATCTAGGAAGATCTTCCCAAGATCTATTGGAGTGCCCCTTCTAATAAAGACTGGCGAGCCATTTGCAGCCATTGCAGGAAAGTATATGAGAATAACATCAGCTAAAAAGCCTAGAAGATCGTTTATGTCTACCATATACCTCCCAAGCATATAGAGTGAGAAAAATTTATTAATCGTGGCGGGAGTCTTATAGGTAGAACAATGCCTCAGGCTGTTTCTGAAAAGCCTGAGGTTGTTCTAACAGCTGATAGAGGATCTTTCACCAATTACAGAGGTTCAAGCATGCTGGATATGTAGCATGTATGCCTGCCAGACTTGTTCCAAGACTCTTCATGGATGAGCCTTCACACCCCCAGTTAAAAGCGATAAATATAGAAGGGCCTCTATAACCCCATATGCTCTGAGGAAGTTGGAGGCTCTTCTCCTAAGATCCGAACTTAGCGTCTGGGTTGTAGTTCCAGAGAAGATAGAGAGCAATTAGGATGGGCGCAAAAGTTGTTGGGATCTCTGTTCACGACCTCCTTAGGCATAGATCCTGTTAGCTATAAATTATCTATGATCTTCGGAGGAGGAGAGACACGTACAGCTTACCGGCTCACAAGGTTAACATTTAATAAACTATAGCCTCTATTTCAAAGCTTTAATTTTACAGGTGCAAAGTTTTAGTATAGGCATTGTGTGGTGAGAAGACGTGGATCTTGGTCTAAAGAACAAGGTAGCCCTTGTAACAGCATCTACAAAGGGGATCGGATTTGGCGTAGCAAAGGTTCTAGCAGAGGAGGGGGTCCATGTAGCCATAACCTCTAGGAATAAGGAGAATTTGGAGCAGGCTGTGGCTAGGTTAAAGGGGTTCTCGGGGTCTGAGGTTTTCGGTGTGACAGCGGATCTCAGATCTAGGACAGATGTAGAGAACCTGGTTAAGCAGGTGCTAAATAGATTCGGAAGGATAGATATTCTAGTATATAACACTGGCCCTCCAAAGCTGGGTACCTTTATGGAGCTTAGCTTCGAGGATTGGGAGGAT
Source organism: Desulfurococcales archaeon (assembly GCA_032249275.1). Lineage (GTDB taxonomy): Archaea > Thermoproteota > Thermoprotei_A > Sulfolobales > AG1 > AG1. The sequence goes on along the minus strand of JAVVGG010000150.1, from coordinate 2,294 downwards.
GCCATAAAGCTACTACTGCTAAGTGCTGTGTGGCTGACAAAGCTAGTTGTTCCTGGGATGATCGAGAGGGGATGGGGAAGATTGATATATATTACCTCAAGCACTCTTAAACAGATCCTCCCAAATATCGTTCTATCCAACACAGTAAGGCTAAGCATTGCAGGACTAGTAAAATCCCTAGCAGTTGAGCTCGGCCCAAAAGGGATAACAGCTAACGGTATTATGCAGGGACATATAGAGACAGAGAGGGTTATAAAAATCGCCGAGGACCTAGCAGCTAGAAATAAGATATCTGTTGAGGAAGCACTTAGATACCTAGCCAGAGATATACCTCTGGGAAGACTTGGAAAGCCGGAAGAGATAGGCTATTTAGCAGCCTTCCTAGCTAGTGATAAAGCTTCATATATAAATGGAGCTATGATACTAATTGACGGAGGCTATGTAAAAGCGGTACTCTGAATTTCCTCCAGCCTTAAAGAGATAGGATCTCCCTTAGGGTTAGAAGATTTGGATGTGAGGCTTTCGGTTATAAGAATCATATAGAAACCAGCATAGCTGACATGAATCGGTCCAATCTAAGACTACGAATATGATCTCAATTCCCTAGAACTAGAATTAGGTGTCGGAGCATGGTATCTATATATTTCTACTCTTTATAATCTCCTCTATAGCTGTTAGCACTATTTTTACCATGGTATCGACATCTATTCTTTCAGTATTTATTATAATATCGTGGATGCTTAGATCGCTAATATCTATTGAATATAGGTTTTTAAACCTTCTCCTCATAGACTCCTCCCTAATCTCGATCCTCCTTCTCGCTTCCTCAATAGAGATGCCATCTCTAGCAGCGATCCTCTTAGCCCTTGTCTCGATCGGTGCTGTTACATATACCAGGAGATCCGCATATTCCTTTACCATCCATGTAGCTATATGCCCTTCCACAACTACGTTTCCTCTAATAGCCTCTTCCTTTGCTCTGTTATCTATTGCCAGGTCTATAGAGGGATCCCTTTCTGCAATTCTATCAAGTTCCTCAACTGATACCCCTTTTTCAGATGCGATTCTCCTGAATATAGCCCCAGTTGAGTGGTACCTCAACCCAAGTCTTCTAGCTATAGCGGATGCGAGAGTGGATTTCCCCGAGCCTGGAGGACCACTAATAGCTATTACTGGACATCTATGGCCCATGGCTATATGCTCCTTATAATCTCCTTATAGATCTCTTCAACACATTTATGGCATAACATGCCACCAAAAGCCCTGTTAGGCCTCTTAGAGCTTTTGGGAAGCACTCTGAGATCCCTTATATCTCTTGGAACACCGTTTAGTAGTGCGCCGCATCTACCACATCGAGCAGCAGATCTCTTGATCCTCTCATAATAAACCACACTTCTACCTCCAGGCGTTCTCCTTTTAATCCTCTTAAGGGATCTTGAACGCAGTCTCGGGCTTACCATGGCTCTCTAGATTTTTTAACCCAATTGGCTTAAAAGGATTTTGAGGGAGACGCCATAGTCACACTCAATATATATGTTATAAATATAATTATATTAACTATATATTTAATTCTAGTTTCTGGATATTTAGCTAGAAAGGTGATGAAGCCCGAAAACATTATTGACGAGGCTCCTAAAATAGCTAAAGATATTGAAAGGGTTTCTAAGGTTAGATCTAAGAAGAAAGCTGATGTACTAAGTCTTAGATATAGAAAGCTGAGGGGAAGAGTTTTCAGGATATCTATGTTCACAGCCACAATCCCAATAATCCTTATGCTATTAATCATGGTCTATAGCATAGCCCTTTTCGGAGAATTTGGGCTAATCGTTCCTAGCAACTGCTCATTACCTCCTCCAATAGATGTTGAGATTAACGTTAGTGGCGGGGCAAGGTGCTACACATATATAATATGGGTGGTATTCTTTGTATATTTAATGGTCATGCCGCTATATAATAGAATCTCTGGCGTAGATCTTCTTAGAAGTCTCGGGGAGAAAAGATGAGGGTTTCAACGTTTATAGCTTAACCTTTAATTTTTAATCCATTTCACCTATCCCACATTGCACATTGTATTACCTTCTAGCTGATCTCCTTTCCACCCTGGGCTGTATCATTTTTCATGGTAGTGGGGATGCTTTTATATTTGTTTGTTATCTGGCTTAAGCTTATGAGCATCCGATCCATAATTGTTTTGATGATGAAGTGATATCTCTGCCAGATCTTGGGATACCTCGGGATGCTATGATGCCCAGAGCACCCTAGACCGAAGCCCTGGATGAGGGCATTACCCAGAA
>JAVVGG010000149.1:0-4064 GCA_032249275.1 Desulfurococcales archaeon | reverse complement strand
CCCCCAACACCTACTCACCTTTCGTGGGGTCACGGAGGGCTTTATAGGCGGGCACTGCTTAGGCTGCCTTGCAGTGGATCACAGGTCCGCCTCTGATGACTACTATGCCGTCATTGAGGTGGAAGGCTTGTATCTATAGTGGCTAAAAGTCTATATATAGAAACATTAACTAAACCAACAAGAGATATTAGTGCTATTAATTTAGAAACATATGGAGAGGAGCGTCTCTATTGAAGATCTACTTCTAAGTTATTTAAAGCTCACAAGTTTTGCACGAAGGATCTATATAGCCTTCTACAGTAAACTTCGGCATTCTCAAGCCCTTAGAGCCTGAAGTAGCTTGAGCCTGATGTTTCTGCTCCTGCAGGCTAGCCTGAATCTGGTGCTGCTCCTGCCTCTCCTCCCTTCTAATCCTTTCAGCACTCTTCAAGCCAAAGTATATAACCTGCTTGCTCTTAGACTTATCTCTATAGACCGTTATCCCTTTGACCCCTAGTTTCCATGCTAGTATGTATGCCTTCTCAACATCTTCCTCAGAGGCTTCAGAGACCATGTTTATAGTCTTGGAGACCCCAGCATCTACCCACTGTTGCCACGATGCCTGGTGTAGGACGTGGTATATTGGGCTAACATCGTGGGCTGTTCTGAAGAGTTCTCTAAGGGTTCTGGGCATGAATGGGTTGTGAGCTATCGATCCTGTTTCTGCGACCGCCTCAACCACCTCTGGCGTGTCGAGCTCGTATTTCCTGAGATATTCTAGGAATACCCTGTCGAGCTCTATGAACGTCCCGACAGCAACTGATCTTACAAATGCCAGAGCGAATATAGGCTCTATAGAGCTCGATGTGCCAGCTATAATTGATATAGTGCCTGTGGGGGCTATCGATAGAACCTGGGCGTTTCTAACGCCGTGTTCTAGGAGCTCCTCCTCAAGGGATCTGGGGTCTACCTCAAGCTCCCTTATAAGTCTAATAACCTTCTCTGAGGGCTTGTCAGCGATACCAGCTATCTTGAGTATCTCCTCAACGCTCATTGAAAACTCCCACGCGGGTCTATAGAGCTTTGGTATGAATGTTGGGAAAGCCCCCTTCTCCTTTGCAAGCTCTATGGATGCCTTCAACGCATGATAGTATATGAACCTGGCTAGGTGCCATGCTAGATAGATAGCGTCTACACTGTCATACCTTATCCCGAGCTTTACCAAGGCGTGGGCCCAGCCCATAACGCCTAAGCCGATCTTCCTGGTGAGCTTTGCCCCCCTCTCTAGCTGCGGCAGCGGCCACTTAGCAGCATCTATAACGTTGTCTAGAAACCTAATAGCTATCCTGATATCCCTTGCAAGGGCCTCGAGATCCAGCCTGGGCACTCCCTGATCATCTACAACATACTTAGCAAGGTCTAGGGATCCCAGGTTGCAGGGCTCCCAGTCAAGGAGTGGTTCCTCCGAACATGGATTTGTTGCGTTTATCTTTCCTAGATACCATGCTGAGTGTCTCTTATTGATTGTGTCTATGAAGACGAGCCCTGGATCTCCTGAGTCCCACGCCCCCCTCACGATCTTCCTCCAAAGCTCTCTGGGATCTATCCACCTGACTATAGCCCCTTCCCTCTCGGCTATTGCTAGTGCCTCCTCCCAGGTTATGATTCTGGTTTCGTCTAGCGGTACAGAGCCTCCTCTCTCCTCTAGCTCCCTCAATATCTCCTCTTGAACCCACTCCTCATTAATACTATGCCTTGCCCTTACAACTGCGTAGTATCTTGAATCGCCTGATCCTGGTCTCAGCTGCGTCTTCCTCGGATTTATAAGGGGGTATTTCTCGCCCTTTTCAAGGGCCTCCATAAATGAGTCGTATATGCCGACGCTTATGTTGAAGTTCTGCAGGTGCACGTCCTTCAGCTCCCCCGTCTTGCTCACAATGAACTTCTCTATATCTGGATGCCATATATGGAGAATACCCATGTTAGCACCTCTCCTCTTACCCCCCTGCTTTATGACATCTGTGTTCACGTCGAAGAGCCTCATGAAGCTGAGGGGGCCTGAGGCGACGCCAGCTGTCGAGCCCACGACATCCCCCTCTGGCCTTAGCTCTGAGAAGTGGAATCCTGTGCCGCCGCCCATCTTCTGGATTATAGCCTGGGCTCTGAGGGCATCCATTATACCCTCCCCATCTGGTGTTACGAGCGAGTCTCTGACCGGGATTACGAAGCATGCTGAGAGTATTCCGAGCCTTGTTCCAGCGTTCATAAGCGTGGGGGTGTTTGGGATGAACTTCAGCGATGACATAAGCTCGTAGAACCTATCCTCAAACTCTTCAACCTCCCTATCTGACTTGCCGTAGAGCCTCTCAACAGATGCTATAACCCTTGCAACCCTTCTGAAGAGCATCTGAGGCGTCTCTACATATCTAAGGCTCTCGGTATCCTTTAGGAGGTACCTCGACTCGAGAACCTTTATAGCCTGATATGTTAGCAGGAGATCCCTCTCGTCGAACGAGCCATCCCACCTATCTCCATATACATCCTGGTAGATCCTCGCAAGGGCATATCTCTTGGCAGCCTCGAAGAACCTCTGATCCCTTACGCCCATCATCATGAACCTCTTCTCAACAAGATCTGCAATGTCCCTCGAAGCTATCTCGCAGATCTCTTGTGTGCGGCATCTATCCTCAACCTCCTCATAAACCCTATCTATAACCTCCTCAACGAAGCCCACATCGAGTCCAGAGCCCTTTATAGCCAGGGCAACAGATCTTGCGAGCTTCCCTATATCGAAGTCCTCCCTAGAGCCGTCTCTCTTGATCACGACAATTAACATCTGTCTAGTCTTTTTTTCAGATCTCGAGGCCTTAGATATCTCTGTATCTATAGCCCTTGACATAGATCACCACCCCATATATAGCGTCAAATATTTTGTTTCCCCTCCCTCATATATTATCCTAGTCTTTTTCACTGATTGGGTCACCCTATCCCATGTAATACCTTGTTACAAAAAATATAATAAATTCTATTGCGCCGGGAATACCTTAGAGGGGTGGGCGAAAGTAACAGGTTCATGTTAAATCTATTCAGATATTGGATTTTAGTATTTAGGCGCAGCGTATCTATAGGGCTGCCTATGCCAAGGAAGAAAGGCGCTAAAGCAGAGGAGAGGAAGGGTGAGGCTGAGGAGAAGCCTAAGAGAGCTAAGAGGGCTGCGAGGAAAAAGACATTCGATCTGGAGGAATGGGTATCTGAGAGGCTGGACGAAATATCCTCTAGACTAGGTCTCGACATGCTAGGGCTATCTAGAGAGGAGCTTCTAATTATATTGACCAAGATAACAGAGATCGTACTTGGAGAGTCGAGGCCAGATGTAGATACGATTGTGAAGAGGATAAGGAGGAATGAGGATAGAGTAAGACCCCTAATAGCCTTGGGAATTCTAGAGCTGAGGGAGAGTCTTAACGAGGAGCAGCTTGAATATATAGCATCCGCCCTTGGCCCGTGGATATTGAGCTATGCTGGGAAACTCTATAGAGAGGCTAAGAGGCTGGGTAGGGATGAATATCTAACCGCGGCAAGGTTTGAGTGGAATAAACAGTGGATGATCCAGAAGGATAGATCGCTCCCACCAGAATGCCCAGTATGTGGGTTCAACTCCCTGATGCCAGACTATACATGCCTCGTATGCGGCTCAGCGCCAAGCATGAGATCTATAGCTGAGCACTATAAACTAGAGGAATATCTAGAGAACATGGCTAGGAAGGGCGATATAGAGGGGTTAAAAAGGATCCTAGATTTAGGCTATGTGCTAATATCATCAACAGGCATAAAGATCCCAGGAAGGGACTTGAAGGAAAAATACGACCTAGAGATCCACCTAACGACGACCATGAGGGAGAAGATAAAAAACCTAGTAGAGCAGAGGAAAGAACAGTCCCCGCCAAAACCCTGATAGCTAGGAAAAATAAATAAGAGGTTATCCCATAATAATTATATGGAGCCCCCCGTAGCTCAGTGGCAGAGCGCCCGGCTGTAGTGGGACGGGCGGAAACCGGGTGGTCAGGGGTTCGAATCCCCTCGGG
>JAVVGG010000148.1:0-4084 GCA_032249275.1 Desulfurococcales archaeon | reverse complement strand
ATATAATCCCTTCTTCATAATTTATGAAGCTCAGGGCAAGCCTCACATAAGGGACTAACCTAGTACCCTATACGATCTAAAACACCTAGAACATGTATTGTAATACTTATTCTAGAGCTATGTTCTATTAGAAAACCATATAATGATATATACGGTTATTTATATGGGTATAGAATCAGATTGTGTGCAATCCACTTGTATAACTAGATTCTAAATGGAAGTATTTTATTTTGGAAAGAGGATGCTCAAATCTATCTAGTAGATCATTGTCTAGGTGATTTAGCTATATGTAGCTTAGTATTAAAGACCTCTGGTGTTATATAGATTAGATGGGTACCAATGCAAGGTGAGCTATACATAGAAGCTGTGAGGGCCTCAAGAGAGCTTATGCCGGTGACTGTAGCTATTCTTAGGAGTTTGGGCAGAACCCCTTTTGCAGATATTGAGCTTGTGAGGGGAACCGAGGTTGAGCTTCCAAGATGGCTTGCGGAGATTCTGGAGAGGAGGGGTTATGTAGAAGTTAGAAGGGAGATCAGGGGTTCGAACGATATAAATAGGGTTAGATTTTCTGAGGAGGATCATGTCAAGAGAGGAGGCCTAGCTGTTTCCAGGATTCCTCCGGATTTCTACCTTGAGGTCATGAGGATCGTTAGATCGTTGGAGGACAGAGTTAAAAAAGGAGGATCGCCAGATGATCTCAGAGAGCTTGAGGCTATATACAAGGCTATGAACAAGATCGTTCAGATTAGGATGCAGAAAATATTGTTAGCATCTATACTATATAGCGAGAGATCCTCTGAGCTTGAGAAGAACCTAAGCATAGAGGAGAAGGCTCTATACAGAGTTATAGATGATGATGTGAAATACTGGCTAAAGACTGCTTTGGGTGGGAGGGTTGGAGGCGGCTCTCAGTGAGAGGATAGAGGATCTCCTGGGAAAGTTCCTCGACTTTATAGATGATGTTAAGGATAGCGATGGATCTATAAAGTATAGGAAGAGAATTAGAGAAGCGATCGCTGAGGGTCATAGGAGTGTTGCGATCGATTATATAGACTTGATAAACTTTGACGAGGAGCTTGCAAAGATCGTTATAGAGGATCCAGAGAAATCGATAAAAATCTTCTCGGAGGCACTAACGCAATCGGCGAAAACAGAGTATGTCTTGTTCACCGGAGAGCTTATGCCAAGGTTCAGAGGTCTCCCCTACAGCGTTTCGATAAGGGAGATAAGGAATGAGCATGTGGGGAAGCTGATCCAGGTGGAGGGTATAGTGGTTAAGATGACACCCCCGAGACAGAGGGTTGTAAAGGCTGCATGGCATCATATAAACCCTGAGTGTGGTGAGAAATTCTATGTAGATGTAGCATCTGAAACACTTGAGAAGCCCCCCTACTGTCCGAAGTGCGGCATGTCTTCCGGGGTTTTCAAGTTCTTGGAGAATGAGAGCCTATATGTAGATCACCAGAGGATCTCTATTGGAGAGGCTCCTGAAAACGTTCCCTCAGGACAGATGCCGAGGCAGATCCAAGTGATCCTAGAGGGGGATATCGTTGATAGGGTCCGCCCAGGGGATAAGGTACAGGTGATTGGAATAGTTAGGCTAGCCCCCCTCGGGACTGGGCAGAGGAGGGCTAAGGGGATATACGAGATCGAGATCTATGCGAACAACATAGAGACAGGGGTAAAGGGTGTTGAGGAGATAGAGCTCTCCGAGGAGGATATTGAGGAGATAAGGAAGCTAGCCAGGGATCCCCTGATAACCAGGAAGATCATTGCGAGCATAGCACCCGCTATACATGGTCACTGGGATGTGAAGGAGGCAATAGCGCTTCTACTCTTCGGAGGGGTTCCAAAGCAGAGGAGTGATGGTACGAGGATAAGGGGGGATATACATGTGCTGATAATAGGCGATCCAGGAACCGCTAAGTCCCAGCTCCTCCAATTCACATCCAAGGTGGCTCCAAGGGGTATATATACTACTGGAAAGGGGTCCACAGCTGCTGGATTAACAGCTGCGGTTGTTAGGGATAAGAATACAGGGGAGTACTATCTAGAGGCAGGCGCAATGGTTCTAGGGGATATGGGGGTTGTCTGCATAGATGAAATCGATAAGATGAGGGATGAGGATAGAACGGCTATACACGAGGCTCTGGAGCAGCAGACAGTATCGATATCCAAGGCTGGTATACATGCCACCCTCAATGCCAGGGCATCTGTGCTCGCAGCTGGCAACCCTAGGTATGGGAGGTACATAGATGATAGACCATTGATAGACAATATAAATCTCCCGGTAACCATACTCTCTAGATTTGACCTGATATTTGTTCTTAAGGATCAACCCTCTATAGAGGAGGATAGGCTGTTGGCGGAGCATATCACAAGTGTTCACTCTAGCTTTGAGGAGATAAGGCCCCCAATAGATCCTGGGCTTCTGAGGAAGTATATAGCCTATGCTAGGAGATATGTGAGGCCCAAGCTGAGTGAGGAGGCTAGGAATATGATCTCAGATTTCTTCGTCGAGATGAGGAAGGCATCGGCTGAGAATAAGGAGACGCCGATAGCTATTACAGCTAGACAGCTCGAGGCTCTTATAAGGCTTACAGAGGCTCATGCGAGGATGAGACTCAGCAGCACAGCGTCTGAGGAGGATGCTGCGGAGGCTATAAGGCTTATGAAAACAATGCTTGAGAGTGTTGGGATAGACATTGAGAGCGGATCTCTGGACATAGACACAATAATGACAGGTAAGCCCAAGAGTAGGAGGGAGAAGATGATCGTGATAGAGGATATAATAAAGGAGCTCTCAAGCGCAAGCCAGATTGGATGTGCGAGCGTTAAAGATATACTTAGTAGAGCCAAGGAGATGGGGATAGAGGAGGAGACGGCTGAGAAGATGCTCAGCCAGCTATTAAAAGAGGGCATTATATATGAGAAAACCTCGGGGTGCTATAGAAAAGCATAGATAGCATTGCCAAGCCCTATAGCAAAAATACTTCTAAAGTAGAGAGGAGAAGCTTTTCGATATAATGCTAGCCCCACTCCACTCACACGGATGAGCCTCATGGTTATAAGTTCAGGCTAGAATATTTTTCTTCGTAAAGACATAGGTTCTCATATTATATATAAATATAAAATTTTGAATTATATTATATGTTTGGGCTATGAATATGAATATGTCTAGGCTAGCACTATATCTCCTAGCTCTTAGGCCTTGGAGCTTTCCAATGACCGCTGTTTCTATAAGTATTGGTGCTGCATATGCCTACAGCTCCTACCATGTTTTCGACCCTACCATATATGTGATTACACTCATAGGATCCATAGCCCTCCATGCCTTTGTAAACATAACTAACGACTACTTTGACACTATATACGGTGTTGACAGGCCCGGAGCACCTACGACTAGATATAGACCCCACCCAATAATCTCAGGGATCATGACCCCTTCTCAGGCTATTATAACCTCTACATACCTCTTTGCTATAGCATTAGCTGTAGGGATATACCTTGCTATTATAGATAGGTGGCTCTCAATATCCCTCGGGATCCTGGGGGCTGCAGTAGCTCTAGAGTATACTGTGCCACCTGCCAAGCTTAAGTATAGGGGTCTGGGTGAGGCTGCTGTTTTTCTTATGTGGGGTCCCCTCATGGTTCTGGGGTCCTATTACACCCAGACGGGATATTTAAAAGTAGAGCCGATTATAGTTTCAATACCAGTTGGGATTCTGGTTGCATCTGTCCTCCTAATAGATTCGATTAGAGACTATGAATACGATAGATCGGCTGGTATTAAAACCCTCACAGTTATGCTTGGCAGGGATGTGGCGTTAAAGCTATTCACAACAATGATCGCAATAGCATATGTGGCGACACCGCTGATATATATAGTTGGTATAGCAGGCCCATGGATCCTAGTACCCCTTATAACAATGCCAAAAGCGATGAGTCTAGTAAGATCGTTTTATAGAGAGGTGCCAGACACAGCTGCACCGCAAACAGCACAGCTAACAATACTATACGGCATTGCTATGGCCCTGGGGTTAGCATTGCAGGGCTGTTTCGGTCTTCATAATCATTTGTAGTA
>JAVVGG010000147.1:0-4102 GCA_032249275.1 Desulfurococcales archaeon | reverse complement strand
CAGCCCTTATTCTCATTCCCCTAATATCATCAGCTATTCTAATAACCTCCTCTGGGATCATGGTGTTCCTAACCTCCTCAATATCAAGGTTCTGGCCTCTCTATAGAGATCCTCAATCCTCCTAACCCTCGGAGGCCAGGATCCGAAGGTCTCTCTAACTATATATGGGATATTGCATGTATGATTCCATAGATTCCAAGTGCTATAGAGGCTATCAAGCGTTAAAAGCCATTAATATTTGCAGAGTATCAGAAGAAATTGATGTTATCTATCGAAATCTATTACCCTAATCTAAACAGCGTCTTATTTTTGTACTAGTCGCAATTGGGTGAACGATCTCCTCGAGACTACAGATGCCGGGATCATTTCGAGGGTTCAAAACCATCACTGCTGTATTAGGTATTCTAGAGTTTAAGGTTTATTAAAATTTGATATAGAAAGCTATAAACCAGTATCTCACCCTCTAGAAAATAATAGTGCATATGTTAAGTATACTTCTTAGGTGACTCTATGAAGCTCTCGGACGTAGGGGAGAAGGGCTTTATATCTAGGTCTATGGAGATCCTCGCCGACATATGGATCTCTGGGAGCCTTGCTCCAGGTGATGATGCGTCCTCATACTATCTAGCTGGTTTATGGCTTCTACTCAAGATCGATGGTTTTTCCGCTCATAGCTCTAAGTATCCATGGAATAGATGGGGTGATCTTGGGTGGAAGGCTGCTACATCATGTGCAAGCGATATAGTGGCTAAGGGAGGCACCCCCTATGCATATCTAATCTCGCTTGGAGCACCCTCGAACTTTCCCTTAGAATATATGCTTGAACTTATAAATGGTTTTAAGGAGGCTCTGAAGCTCTATGGAGGGGTCTTCGCTGGGGGAGATACTAACTCTTCTAAAGAGGATGTGTGGGTTGATGTGGCATGTATAGGCTCTACAAATACAGATCCAATACCCAGGAGCGGGCGCCCTGGAGATAGAATCCTGATCACAGGAAGGTTTGGCTATTCAGGCCTAGCTAGGATCTATTATGAGAGGTTTTTAAAAGGGGATATCCGGATTGAGGATATCCCAGAAGAGGTGGTGAGGGCCACGTCAAGACCTGTAGCGAGGGTCGGGGTTGAGCATGTTCTGAGGAGATATAGGAGGTGTATAGGAGGATCTGTAGATGTTTCTGATAGCCTTGCAGAGTCTCTCTATCTGATCTCAGAGTCCTCTGGCTATGAAATCGAGCTCCACAAAATACCAGCAGATCCAAGGGCTATAGAAATTGCTAGAGATATAAGGGCGGATCCTGTGGATATTGTTTTCAATGGCGGTGAGGAGTACGAGTTAGTGCTATCTGTGGAGGAATCCTGTGTAGAGTCAATTGTTGAGGATATGAGGAGAATAGGCATCGAGATCTCTCACTATGGGGTTATCACAGGGAGTAGAGGGCTGGGCGTTCTATATAGGGGGGTCAAAATCTCTAGGGAGGGTTATCAACACTTCATATCGATATAATCTATGTTACTACCTTTGATAACATTCTAGGCATATCAGGATCTAATAGCCTTGATATAGAGATATAGTATGAGAGGAGCTGATAGAACGCTGCAGCTATGATTGATATGGATGCTGATCTTAGTGGTGGGATGGAAACCACATCAAAGGATCTGCTTCTCATATTATCATCAACATCTATCGATGTCACCAAATATATAGGGGCTCCAGAACCCTCTAGATCTTTTTGTAGTTTTGCAACATGATCTAGATCCTCTTCGAAGAACACGTTACAGTATATAGGAGTCTTCTTACCCATAATAGTCTTAGGCCCGTGTCTAGCCTCGCTAGTCTGGATCGCCTCTGCATGAACACCAGCAGCCTCCTTCAGCTTCAGAGCAGCCTCCCTAGCAATTGCATATCCCACACCCTCTCCTAGGGTGAAGGCGCTTCCATATCTATAGATATCCGAGGCAATCCTCCTTGATATAGGTTCAAGCAGAGATATGGACGATAATAGTGTTCTCGGCACCACCCCAAGATCCTCTATCCCCTCTCCACCCCCCTGCTTTGAAACCTCTGAGACGATCATAAGCAGGGCATAGATCTGAGCGGTGAAGGTCTTAGTAGCTGTTACAGCCTCCTCCTTACCAGCCATTATATATATAACATAATCTGAAATCCTCGCCAGAGGGCTCTCAGGATTATTGGTAACACCCACTATAGATGCCCCAACGTCTCTAGCTCTTCTAGATGCTTCGAGGGTATCGCTTGTATATCCACTCTGGCTAATAGCTATAACAACATCTCCTTTAGATATAGTTTTGCTATAATACAGATATTCTCCGGAAGTGATGGGAATCGAGATCCTCTTAGCGTGATGAGCCAATGCATAGTGAAACACGAGACCAGCATTATATGAGGATCCGCTGCCAACAATATAGATCTTATCAGATGAATAGATCCTCTGGGCGGCTTGGAAAACCCTCCCCCCTAGATTCTCCCAGAGCTTCTTCAGAATAGATGGCTCCTCATGGATCTCTTTAATCATATAGTGAGGAGACCCTCCCACATCGATCAGCGGACCTCTGAAGAGCTCTAAGGGGATCACCATAGTCTATTATTATTCCACCCTAATTTGCAACCAAAGCCCCTTAAACCCTCAGATGGTGAGGAGACCACTATATAGTTAATATATAATATTATATGATATTAGTAAATAGTATTGCGGATCTTATTATCCATAAGGAAATTAAGTCCTGAGGTTTGAAAGTCGCTAAAGCAGATCCTCAGCCACTATAATAGCGGATGATCTTCATCCTCGAATTGCCCATACGGAGAATCACTAATATTTACTATCAATGATTTTCCAGTTTAATGAGATCTAATGGTATTGGTGCTCTGGAAATACTCCGTGATCCAGACCTTGGATGGCTCTATAGAGCATATGCCTCTGGAGAGGAGCTTCTCAAAGAATCTTCTAGTAGATGGTGTTAGATCCATTTCAAGCACCCTATCTATAGGAACTAGGGCTGCTTCTAAAGCATCACTGCTTGGACTGAGGCTCTCCATTGAAATGGGTTCCACAAGCACATCTATTATTACATATCTTATTGCAAGCTCGCCGTTCTCATTCATAACAAATAGATCTGTTAGATCTATGATCCCAAGAGGCTTTCCTATAACACCCGTCTCCTCCTCAAGCTCTCTAACAGCTGCCTCTAAAATACCCTCACCAGGCTCTACATGTCCCCCGGGGAGACTCCATTTATTGGCTGATGGAGGGTTTCTACGCTTAACAAGCAGAACCTTCCCATCCTTTATAACCACCGCTCCCACTCCAACCCTTATCAATGCCCCCAACAAACACACCAAAAGAATGTATATAGTAATCAGGATATATCGTATTATCCGCTACAAATTCCACACAGTTATATATGGCCTGTCGACCCAGCTCTCTTCTCCCTCAGCTTTTTAGCTAGCTCCTCAGCTATTTGATCTATAGTCTTACCCCTAACATCTATGCCCTCCTTAATGGCTGCCGCAACAATGGCATTGCTTGTGTCAACCTCTACAGCTGTTTGAGTCTGTATAGAGGGCTGCTGAACACCCTGAACCCTTGACTGCTCTCCCTGGATCTCCTTCTTAATACTTTCCCTTATATTCTCTTCGGATATAGCGGAAGAAGCCTTTCTAAACTCCCTAACAGCCTCTCCAATAGCTCTAGCAAATTGAGGGAGCTTGGAGGGACCCAGTACTAGGATAAGCACAATTAGCCCTAGCAGAAGCATCGTATCAATCGTTGGCATATATCTACCCCCTATCCCAAGGAATTTTAGGCTAAAGAGATATATAAAAATACCGGCCCACCCTAAATCTAGAAAATAAAACCATTAGCTATGAAGATTATCTAATGATTGCATTAGATGTATCTTTAGCGATCACTTAAGCAATACATTTATCGCCTTGAAAACCCAGTTGGGAGTTCAGAATAGTTTTGTATATATTGTGTTTATTAGTGGAAACATCTATATATCATATATATCGAGCTCTTGATCCTATTAAATATTATTGCTACTAATAGTTATGAGCATCTCATAAGCGCCTCTATAGTCCTGCT
>JAVVGG010000146.1:0-4130 GCA_032249275.1 Desulfurococcales archaeon | reverse complement strand
ACTTCACAATACCATATCTAGAGATGCAGGGCACACCAACAGGGATAGATGTTAGGAAAGTGGTAGCGACCGGGATAACGCCTACGATAAACACTGGCATAGCCCATAGAGAGCCTAACAAAGGGCAGATAGGGGCTGGGATAGTTACGATGCCTATAGAGCCTTTCAAAACTGCTCTCAGGAGGTTCGCAGATGTATATGGGCTGTAAGGGCTATGAAAAGGGTCCCAGTATACTCCATTGGCTGGATCGCTAGAGATATTCTCTCAAGGGAAAGAGGCTTCAGAGTTCACAGTGTTTTTCCTAAGAGTATATATGTAGAGTTGCAGGGCATCATTGTATACGATATCTTCGTCTCCAGAATCAGATCCGAGGCGGGTGTAACTATAGATGATACGGATCTCTTTTCAACAGGAATCAGAGATCTAACTAGATATGTCTCCAAAGGAGATCATGTGATATTCCATGGAGATCTATTAAAGTTAGGAGAAAACCTGGAACTAGATCTGGGGAAGGCATCAATATATATTCCTAGCATGAGAAAGAAGGTAGAAATATGTAGAAATATATATAGCTGGGGCGATCTCGATACACTAATAAAGAAGATATTTAATATAGCTATACTAATAGATAAGCTCCATTCAGAGGAAATCGAAATCCTAGACAACATGCTTAAAACCATATATCAATTAGCAAGGATAAGAGGAGATTCAGAGAAACTAAAGGAAATATTGAGAAAATGCATAGGATTAGGGAGAGGACTAACGCCATCATGTGACGATCTGGTATCAGGCATCGTAACAATATATAATAATATAGCGACCGCCTGTAGGGAGGAAAAACCGATAGAAATAGATCCAGAAGATCTTAGAAGAACCACAGATATATCTGCATATATATTAAGAAACGCCGTCAGAGGAGTCCTATACGAGCCGGTAGAGAAGATCATAGAAGTTAGAGAAAGCCAGGATGCGATAAACCCCATAATGGATCTAATAAGCATAGGCCACAGCTCGGGAGTCATGTTCAGCTTAGGAGTACTAGCAGGTCTCTCATATATAAGATCAGCTATTCTATAATATATGATTCCCTCCCCTTTCAATTCTATCGTAGATCATCTATTTATGCAGGGGTCTCGGGTGTTACCTCTTCTTGAAGAGCGAGGTTTGCCCTATTATCAAACGTGTAATTTTAATTATAAAAACTTTCTCAGCGATATCACATACTTTAAATACAAAAAAGTGCTATATTGATGGTTAAAGTTATTGTGCAGATATCAGCTTCATTTATTAAAATGGCATTTATTATATATAAACCTGAACGATATTATATGACCTGAGGGTATTAAATTGGGTAAGGGGCTTGTTGAGATAAAGATACCAATTGCACAGGATCACCCGGATCTACACCCGACCCCTATCTCTAAAAGAACCATAGGATCGTTTACATATACAATAATAATACTGTCCATGGCTATAACTACATCGATCTTTTTCTTAGGATGGCTCTCCCAGATCCTGGGGCTCTCTCTTATTCAGGCTCTAGTAGCTGCTCTTATAGGTAATGGTGTTGTTGCTATAATCATGACTCTCAATGGCTGGGTTGGGGTTAAATATGGTATCCCGTTTCCCATTCAACTTAGATCTGCTTTTGGTGTAAGAGGCTCTATCATTCCTCTTCTGGTGAGGGCAATAGTATCGATCTTCTGGTATGGAGTTGATGGATATATAGCTGCGTGGGCTATTACTTCAGCTGCTATGCTGGTAGCTGGTGTATCTCCAGATGTTATAGTATCTGAGTCACTTAGATACACGCCAGTAACCTTCATAATATACTTAGCTATAGTAGGCTTGGTTGGATATAAGAAAATTACCGGGATCAAATACCTAGATCTGGTAGCTGGCCCCCTACTAATAGCATTCTTTACATGGTACGTGATCTATCTCTACACGGCTCCCGAGGTGCCTAAAAACCCTGTGCCTGTGTATGAGGCTAAGGTTGGGTGGATAAGTACCGAGTTCTTTCTCATGGTCGCTGTTCAAACAGCTTGGTGGAGCACGATAGCTCTAAACGTGTCTGATATATGTAGATATAATAGATCTTTCAAAACGCTATATTACGGACATGCTTTAGGCTTAGTAGTGCCTCAGGTAGTGGGAACTCTTCTAGGCTTCATAGCTACATCTATAACAGGAGGGATCTATAGCCCGATCGATATAATAGCCAAGTATTCACCAATACCGATTCTGGGTCTCCTCGGGCTTGTGTTCGCCTTTCTCGCGACTGCTAGCACAAATGTTACTGGTGATGTGCCTGCCGCTACTAACGCTATTATAAGGATTGCTAGGATAAGGTGGGAGAGGGCTATTATAATAGCTACTATCTTCGCCTGGCTTGTTATTGGACCCTATTCCATAGTATTTTGGAAGGTTTCTCTGGACGTTGCTAACTATCTATTGCTATATAACTGGTACTACTCCATGTGGCTCGGACCCATAGCCGGTGTTATGGTAGTGGACTACTGGGTTCTTAGAAGAAAGCTATTGAAGGCTGAGGAGTTGTATAACCATGGAGGTATCTATAGATATTATAAGGGCGTTAGTGTTGCTGGGTTAGCGGCGTTCGCTATAAGCATATTGATCGAGTATATATTGAGCGCAGCACAAGGTAGTGTAAGAATATATTTTGGCTTCATACCGGTACCAGGTATTGAGCTTGCTTGGTACTATGGCTTTATATCGGCTGCATTGATATACCTACTACTCTCAAGGATATTGAGACACCATGTATTGCCGGAGACCGTGGAGGTAGGTAGGGTTGGTTGAGATATATGATCTAGTTATTAGAAGGGCCAGACTGAGAGATAGGCCCAGGGAGAGGCTATACGATATAGGAATTGAAAAGGGGAGAATCACAGAGATCTCTGAAAAGATAGTGGGAAAGGGATCGGAGGAGATAGATGCCGGAGGCAACCTCGTGACGCCCAGCTTCATCAATATGCATTTCCATCTAGACTCGGTTCTAACCCTTGGGAGACCTAGGTATAATGAGAGTGGGACGTTATGGGAGGGGATTGAGATATGGGGTGAACTTAAGGAGAAGCTCTCTATCGAAGAGATATTATCAAGGGTAGAGAAGGCGGCAAAGCTTATGGCAGCATATGGAACCCTTCTGGTCAGGACCCACGCTGATACATCTGTGAGGAGTTTGAACACCGTTAAGGCCCTTATAAGGGCTAGGGAGATGCTCAGAGATATAATAGAGATCCAGGTCACAGCATTCCCCCAGGACGGAATACTAACGGATCCGGGGAATGCAGAGCTCCTGGAAAAGGCTGTAGAGCTTGGGGCTGATAATGTTGGTATGATTCCCCATAATGAGTGGACCAGAGAGGATGGAGTCAGATCTATAGAGATTGCTTTTGAAATAGCTAAGAGATATAACAGAGACGTTGATGGACACATAGATGAGACAGATGATCCTATGTCTAGGTATCTGGAGGTAGTCGCAGCAAAAGCTATTAGATATGGCTGGCAGGGAAGAGTTACGGCCGGGCATGTAACGGCTAGCCATAGCTGGGATCCAGCGTATAGATTCAGGATCTCATCCCTAATAAGAAAGGCAGGGATAACTATAATAGCTAACCCGCTGATAAATATACATCTCCAAGGTAGATTCGATCCATATCCCAAGAGAAGGGGTATGGCCCCCATAAAGTTCTTCCTAAGCAGAGGTATTAACGTGGCTCTGGGACACGACTGCATAATGGATCCATGGTATCCTCTCGGAGTAGGCGACATGCTCCAGACCCTATTCATGGCGGTTCATGTAGACCATATTATGGGGGTCACGGAGTTGAGGCAATCACTTGATCTCATAACATATAACGGAGCCAGAGCAGCAAGAATCATCGATAAATATGGTGTTGAAAAGGGTAAGGAGGCTAACTTTCTAGTCCTCAACGCAAGAGACGAACTAGATGCGCTCAGAATCCTTGGACCCCCTCTATACGTTGTTAAAGGTGGTAAGGTCATAGCTGACAATACCTCAAGAACGGAACCAAAGATCCTGTATAGAGGTAAGTGGGAGAGGATCGAGCAATATATAGACGACCTAGTAGGTAGAATCTAG
>JAVVGG010000145.1:0-4136 GCA_032249275.1 Desulfurococcales archaeon | reverse complement strand
TAACAGCGGTTCTACTAACAACTATCTTATCTCCCGGCTTGACAACCCACATCCAGATCAATTCTCCTCCTCAGAAAATTGACCAGCATATCAGCCTCAGGACTCTTCATACTCTCATCTATACTCTCAACACCTCTCCTACCTCACTATAGCAGGGCTGTATCCTTTTTCATGGTAGTGGGGATGCTTATAAGTATTCAATCCATAATATCTATTGGTGTCCCCGAGTTTCCGAGATCCGTAGGGCTTTGAAGCCTCTGGTAACAGGGGCTGAGATGCTGTGGTGAGGGGGCTCGGGGGTAACGTTGAGAGGCAGATGGTGGGGATAAAACAATGAATCACCACCTGCTGAGAAACGCTAAAAGATAAAAGATGGCATAACCTTCTCAAACATACTTATCATTATATCTGGCGTTTCTGTATGTATTGGGATCGGTTTCTTTGACTTTAGCGATGTAATGATCTCTCTGAACTCGTGAGGAAAATAGTGTCCCGAGACTCTTATCCTATAGATCTGTACTCCTAGCCTATATAGCCAGCTAGCTAGCACTCTCTCCTCTTCCTCTCTAGCCATGTCCATAGGCTCTGGGTTTGTGAGCAATACAATAGCCTTCTCTATCACATCTTCCCCTAATTAAAGGAAGCTATCGATCCCGTACCAAGAGCTAGATCTCTAGCCCCATAAAAATAGTTAGATATTGTGAAAGAGGAAATGCTTTATCACTGGAATTAGTTAAAATATTATGGAGATTGTATGGATATAACTATTGAAAGGCTTGAGAGGTTAGCTATGTTGAGACTAGGTGGGGATGAGAGGAATGCCCTGGCCAAAGATATAGCTAAGATCCTTGATTTCTTTAGGCAGCTTGATGAGGTAGAGCTAGAGAATGTGGAACCCCTCTTTCATGTTATTGAAAAAGGTGCAACAGTTAGGGAGGATATGACCAGACCTGGTATTAGTAGAGAATGGGTTGAGGGGAGTGCATATAGAGTTGTAGATGGGTATATAGTTGGGCCCAGAACCATTGTTGGTGAGGAGCGTGAATCTCATCAATAGGCCTATACACGAAGTTCTAGAATATATAAGGGGTTCTCCAGAGCTTTTAATAGAGTATTTATATAGGCTTTATGAGAGGATAGAGAGGTATGAGAAGATCCTTAGAGGCTTCATAACTATAAGACCTTCTGAAGAGGTTATAAGGGAAGCCGTAGAAGCTAATAGAGAGGGAAAGGCACTTGCAGGGATCCCCATAGCTGTTAAGGATAATATATCAACAGCTGGGCTGAGAACTACATGCGGATCCGCTATACTGAAGGACTACATACCCCCATACGACGCGACAGTTGTTGAAAGGCTGAAGAGAGCTGGCTCTGTGGTTATTGGTAAGACAAATATGGATGAGTTCGCCATGGGATCTACTACTGAGACAAGTTTTTTCGGACCCTCGAGAAACCCCTGGGATCTATCGAGGGTACCGGGGGGCAGCTCTGGTGGAAGCGCTGTAGCTGTGTCCGCATATCTATCACCAGCGTCTCTTGGAAGCGATACAGGTGGGTCTGTTAGAAATCCAGCCGCATATACAGCTACGTTTGGCTATAAACCCACATATGGGGTTCTAAGTAGATATGGGCTTATAGCTTATGCCAGCTCGCTTGACCAGATCGGATTGATTACAAGAGATTCTGTAGATGCAGCACTGCTTCTCGAATATATAGTAGGTGAGGATCCTATGGATCCCACATCACTAGATCTAAAGGTTTCCGGGTTTTACAGAATAGCATTAAATATGGGAGAAAAAACAGATTTTCCTAACGCCAGTCTAATAGCTATAAAAGAGATGTGGGAAGGCGTTGAGGGGGATATCTATAAAGTTGTTATGAGTGCTATCGACAAGCTTGTATCCTCGGGCTTCTCATATGATGAGGTAAGCGTTCCCGAAATAAGATATGCACTACCAGCTTACTATGTCCTAGCATTTGCGGAAGCAAGCTCAAACCTAGCTAGATATGGGATCCCGATCTATGGTCTTAAAGAAGATCCTATGAATCTTCCGTGGGACGAATATTATTCCAAAGTAAGATCCATGGGGTTTGGCAGAGAGGTTAAGAGGAGAATAATGCTTGGAAGCTATATTCTGAGCGCAGGCTATTACGAGCAGTATTATTTAAAGGCCCTCAAGGTTAGAAGGGTTTTGAGGGATAAGCTGCTACCGTTCCTGAGAAGAGGATATATAGTGTCACCAACAATGCCTGTTAAACCGCCTAGGCTGGGGGAGGCTATAGAGGATCCTATAAAGCTCTATGCAATGGATATAGAGACTGTAGTGCCAAATCTCATAGGGTCGCCAGCTATAAGTGTTGTTGCAGGCTTTACAGGATCTCTACCTGTTGGGCTTCAGATAATAGGTCCTCCCATGGGGGATAAGGATCTCATATTGATCGGTAGAGCAGCGGAGATCATAATTGGATATTATAACATGAGCCCACAGATCTAAGGTGGGATATGTGAAGCTAAAAGCAGTTATCGGTCTCGAGATACATATACAGGTGAACAGAGCTAAAAGCAAGATGTTCTGTGGATGCCCAGCAAACTATAGGGATGCGCCTCCAAACACTAATATATGCCCAGTATGCCTTGGACTTCCAGGCTCTCTACCAGTTCCTAATAAGGAGGTTATTAGGAAAGCTGTTATGCTCTCGCTAGCCCTTGGATCTAGGCTAAACAATCATGTGGTTTTCGTGAGGAAGCATTACTTCTACCCAGATCTGCCTAAGGGTTACCAGATAAGCCAGCATAGAGGGCCTGGAATGGCTCCTATAGCTGTTGGAGGATCGCTCGAGATAGAAGGTGATTTGGGGGCTAAGATTGTTAGGATTAGGAGGATCGGTGTTGAAGAGGATCCCGCTAGGATCACATATCCATATGGCGATCCGGTTAAAAGCCCTTATAGCCTCATAGATTATAATAGATCTGGCGTCCCTCTGATAGAAGTGGTTACAGAGCCTGATCTATCTAGCGGTAAGGAGGCAAGGTCATTTGTGGAGAAGCTCCTAACACTAGTAGATCATCTGGGGATCTGCGATCCAGATCTCGAGGGTGCATTCCGAGTAGATGTAAACATATCAATCAACGGTGGAGAGAGGGTTGAGATCAAAAATATAGGTTCTATAAGGGATATAGAGAAGGCGATAAACTACGAGGTGATCAGGCAGAGCGCGTTGCTAATGGGAGGTGGTGTGGTTAAGAGGGAGACAAGGCATTGGGATCCTATCAAAGGGGTTACAATAGTTTCTAGGCATAAGGAGTTCGAGGAGGAATATAGATACTTCCCAGATCCAGATCTCCCAGCAACACCCCTAAGCAAGGAGATGATAGAAGAGATAAGAATATCTATGCCAGAGCTTCCATGGCATAGAGCTGAGAGATATGTTAAGAGCTATGGACTCTCTCAGTACACAGCGAAAGTGCTTGTCTCTAGAAAGGTGCTCTCAGAATTCTTCGAAGAGACTATTAAGATCTATAGTGATGCCTCTAAGGTAGCAGATCTATTGATAAACGACTTCCTAGGAATCGTTAACAGCAGAGGCAGGAGCTTCAATATAGTAAAGGCAAGGCCTCAACATATAGCAAAGCTTCTAACTATGCTTGATAGGGGCATTATAAGTATAAAGATAGCGAAGATGATCTTGGAAAGAGTTGTTATAAACGGCGAGGATCCAGAGGAGATAGTTATGAGAGAGGGACTTATAGTGATAAGCGATGAAGCAGAGCTAGAAGCACTCGCAGAAAGAGTTATCAGAGAGAATCCCAAAGCTGTAGAAGATGCGAAGAAAAACCCAAAAGCGATAAACTACTTAGTAGGACAGGTTATGAAGCTAACAAGGGGCAAAGCCGACCCGCAGAAAATAAGCTATATAATAAGAAAAAAGCTAGGAATCAGCGCTAATAGCTCCTTACAATGAAGAGCAAAGGGTAAGAGGTTCTAGTCCTCTGTGAATCTGACCTCCTCCCCGCCCTGAAGGGCGGGGATTCCCTTTGGGCGGTTCATTGGTTTGTGGTTTACCGCCTTCATTCTCATCACTTCATAGCTGGTGGGGATTACCCACCCCGCTCCGCTCGTCCAGCGGTAGACCAC
>JAVVGG010000144.1:0-4187 GCA_032249275.1 Desulfurococcales archaeon | reverse complement strand
CTACATTATATCTCCCGAGGAGCTCTATAGCCCCAGGCTCGGGACTAACCCTCATGCCTATCGAAAGGGTTAGCAACCCCTCACCACCAGAGGCCATAGAGCTCCTCCAAAACCAAAGCCCTAGAGGCTTATAAGCCATAGCCATCCCCGCCCTAAAGGGCGAGGCTTTCAGGTTGTAAACGAGGATCACACATCAAAAACATGTCCAATATGCAGGGCAATAGAGAATCATGAGAGAATATATAGGGGGCTATTCAAATGTCACAAACACAACATTGTGCTCAGTGCAGACCTAGTGGGGGCGTTCAACATTCTAGCAAAGAGAAAATCCATAACCCCGAGCCCTGCACTAACCGGAGTAGGGGTAACACTTCTAAGACCGGGTGCAGGCTAAACCCTTTAAAAGGGGATGTAGCCCAATCCTCTCCGCTCTAGAGGGCAGGGGAACCCCGCCCTTCAGGCGGGGAGGAGGTCAGCAAAGGCTAATTATACCCATTCCCATTCTAAGGAAGAAGGCTTCCAGTAATAGTTCAATGCTGGGGATGTGGAATGCTGCTTATATATCTATCTCGGTATCTTGATGCTGTTTTATGTAGGTTTCATAAGTATTTTCTCCTCATTGAGCATGTAGGATGATGCTATAATCAGTGTTAATGAGAATATTAGGAGATATCCCAAGTGCGTTATAACCCCTATGGGGTCGCCTATGGAGAAGGTCTTTATCGCTAATACCGAGTGTGTGTATGGCAGGATCATCAGCGGGCTTAGGATCCATATGGGGAGTCTGTCGAGATCAACGAATAGTGCTGAGAAGAATATAGATGAAGATATAATCGTTATTATCGAGGAGGCTATCTGAGCTGTTCTCATAGTAGCGCTTCTAACTATAACTGGGAGGGAGAGGGCTAGGGTTGAGAGTATTGTTAGATAGACTACAACCGCGCTTAGAATAACAAGCTGCGGATCATATACCTTTCCTCCTAGAAAGCCTTGGGAGAGGATCTGGAGAAATATTATCACAGCAGCAACCTCTACTATAGAGGCAAAGAGCCCCACTAACGAGCTGGAAAAGGCCTTGGCCAGCACCAGCTCTCTTCTCCTGAGGGGGGATATGAGGAGGATCTCAAGTGTTCTTCTCTCCTTCTCGCCTAATATAGAGTCGACAACATATGTAGTTGCAGGTGTGGAGACAAATACAAGTGAAAATGCGAGGAGCCTAGCAATATAGATCCTCATGGCTTGCTCGAAACTTATCTCAGCCCCAGACGGTGTTATATAAGCTGTTAGAAGGACTACTATGGGATCCCTAATACTGCCTGGATCCACCTCAACCCCGGCCCGCATTGATAGAAGCTCTATCTTTATATTAGATATATTGATAGATAGTTCCTGAATGGCTGAGTAGAGATCCGAGATAAGCCTGTCAGCCCTCGGAGAGCCGGGGATTCTCTGGATCTCCAGCACGGCCCTATCCAAAAAGGAGGAGAGGTTCTTTGAGAAACCCTGGGGTATTACGAGCACAACATCTATGGGAGAGCTCATATCCCCTCTAGATACTATATACCCCTTAGAAGTCATAGATGCAGCTATATAGTTCTCTATATATGAGGAGGAGATGGAAATATTATCTATATATCCAAAAGAACTATCCCTATTGACAATGAGGAGAGCTCCCTGCTCTAGATACTGGAGATATGTAGTCATAAACCCTAGTAGGGGTAGCATAACAAGTGGGAGGGCCGCTAGGGCTGCAAGGGTTCTATAATCCCTTATAAGCTCTAACAGCTCCTTCCATAGGAGAGGTTTGATAGGCATCTATATCCGAGCAGATATATGTCTTAAGGAGATATATAGACGACATAGCATGATCGTGAAGCGGGATCTGCAATATAGGTGATATTAAATATAGCTGGATATCTTGATCTTCTATATGATGATCTGCCTAGTAATGTCCCTCGCAAACGGTATATCGATTATAAGTGAGAGCATAAGAGCCCCATCTCTATAGCCTATCAACATCTCCCTATCATAGTTCCCTATGGCTTCTCTAACTGCGAATATTATATCCCTTAGATCTAGAGATCTCTGCCATGCCATGATTAGCAGTGGTCTGCAGAGCTGAAGATTATAGGTAAATGTTCCCGGCTCTCCTCTATAAATTACAACGCTATATTCTTTAAAGGATTCATCCCTCAACTTCATCTCAACCCTATACGACCTTGCCCTCGACCTTACATGCGGAGTAATATAGCCTTTTATGCTGCATTCTCCTAACCCTATGTTGAATGTGGCTATTTCTCCTGCTTCACCTAGCTTCTCCTCAACTCTCATATTAGGGAGGATCGGGAATATAGGTATCAATAGGAGATCTTTAATCTTCCCACCAGCAATTCTATATATATTTCCAATTAATACACCCTCATCACCTCTCACAGCCATGATCGCGCCTATCGAGTCTCGTCTACCCAGATCCCTTATATCAATTCCTAGCTGGCTCTCCCCAATCTTTTCGATTCTAACCAATGTTATATATGATCTACGCCTATAGGATCCCTCTATACGTGCTCTACAAATCTCTACCCTGCCACCTAGTAGATTTAAATAGCCATATTTCCTCAGATCCTCCGCTATTCTCTCAATAGAGTTATTCATCCTAATCTTATACAGGATCCAAAGCCCATACGATCCTACTAATATAGATATAAGAAGCAGAAATATAATCTGGCCAGATGTGGGGGATATGTTGGTAATTATAGAATAGAGTATGAAAGATCCGATAGCTATCGTTAGCATATTCGAAATAATACCTCCAGCTATATTCCGCTTGACAACAACCATGATATATGATCTAGTATCCATGTATTTAAAGTCCCTCAATAATATGGATAAACTACGCAATAAACCCTAAACCTGTTATCTTAGTTAGGTAGATTCCGATATCCTTAGCTGAGGTAGCGATAAACCCTATATCTGTGCTAGATATTTATGAGAATATCTCGAACTTCCCTTTTAACAAAATACATCTTAATAAGGTTTCCCTTTAATTTACCCTAAACCTTTTTAACCGATAATCCAATCCCAGCTTCTTTAATTATTCTTTTCACCGTCTGAGCATCTATATATGGAATCGTTGATAGACCTTTGCTGGCTAGGTATGATACTAATGCTTGTGCGAGTTCTCTATCTACATAGCCGTCTATCTCGCCCTTGTAGAAGCCTAGCTTGCTGAGGGCCTGTTTCAAGATCTTCACATCATTAGCTGGCATAGCGATTATATCCCTCGAGCCAGGTCTCATGAGCCGTGTTGAGTCGTAGAGCCTGAATATCCTCACGAGCTCCAAGACAGGTTCTGGATGATCGTCTACTCTAAGATCCACATACCTATCTCCAAACCCCAGGAAACCCCCGTTCTCCCTAACAACGAGAATTGCTGCGCTCTGCTTACCCCTCCTATCCCCTCCAGCTCTATCGCCAGCTTCGAGGGCTGCGAGGAGCTTATCTACAAGCTCTCCTTCAGTTGACTCATATGCCTCCAGCATAGCATCTAAAACCCTCTCTCCGACCAATATGTTCCCAAGCGCAACCACATGTTTCCCGAATTTATGCCCCTTCCAATCTATGCAATTCCTTCCAGTGAATGCCGCAGTCCTTCCCCTCGCATCTACTATTCCAACCTGCCTAACCTCCCTATCAGGATCCTCCTGTAATAGTGTGTCTAGAACAAACTGCGGATCCATACCCCTGGCAAGCATCTCCAGCCCTCTAGGGCCATATAGATAGTTAGCCCTAGCTTGGGTTGCTACGGCGCCAACACCTGCCCTAGCATGTGGAACAACAGCTCCTGCCGCTAAAAACTTACTGGCAACCGCAACCCCCAGATCACCTGTATCTGGATCGAAACCCACAATGCTAAAGGTCACATCAATCACCATGGCATTTTAATCCTGGAAAAGCTATATTTTTACAACTGAAAGCCTAGCCATTTATGGCGGGAATGAAGATTTATAAGATCTGTATCCTCCAGAATTTTCAATGATGAGTTAATGCTTATGAGTCTCGGAGCCAACCTCTAGCGAGCCTATGTCTCTGAGACTATGATAAAAATCCAAAGCCCCGAGCCCTGCTCTAAATGAGCTGACCTCCTCCCCGCCTTGAAAGGGCGGGGGTTCCCCAGCCCTCTTACCGGC
>JAVVGG010000143.1:0-4201 GCA_032249275.1 Desulfurococcales archaeon | reverse complement strand
TCCCTGGGCATCTCGACACAAACTACATGACTCGATCTATCTCCTATATATTTCACACCACATTGTGGGGTAACCACTATGACCCTCTTAAGCCTCTCCCTAAGATATTCTATATCCCCCCTTCCCATATTTGAAAAGTCATCTACATATATCATATATATCATGTCCTCTAACCCCCCGCGCCTCTCGATATCCTCTATGTCTGGGCTATCTATTGGCTGGTATATCCTGGGCATCTTTTTATATCCCCTCTCCTCATACTCCAAAACTATTCTCTTAAGCTTCTCTAGATCCCTTTTAAGCTCTTCAAAACCCTCCTCAAGAGATCTATAGGATTCCTGGCATATCCTCAGCCTCTCCATGAGAGATGATGCGAGCCTATCCCTCTCAATCTCCAGCCTAACCCTCTTTTTAAACTCCTCATACTCATTTACAACCCTTCTAAGCTCCGCCTCAAGCTCTCTAGCCCTGTCTATCAGGGATTGTCTCTCAGAGAGGAGGGCTGAGATCCTTGCCTCAAGCTTTCTAGCCCTGCTCTCCTCCTCTATAACTCCTCTAACGATCCTCTGGATAACCCCTATCTCTCTGCTGAGGTCCTCTTCCATCTCGAGTAGGAGATCCTCGATCGCAGATTCGATCGCAGAAGCTATAGTAGACCCCCTTATAATCTCGGCCTTAACCCTGTAGGATGGGATCTTTATCTCGAGGGATTCTAGGATCCTCTCAACCTGCTCAAACTTTCTAGAATACTCCTTATATGCTAGGAGACATGCTGCCAAGGCATCCCTCTCATGGATAGACCCAACATGGTGGCCTGTGAAAGCCACTAACGAGCTTTTCTCCGAGTCGCTCACAACGTATCCAGGCTCATATAGCTTTGCGTTGAAGGCAGCTGCGACCCTTCTAACAGCGTCTGGTATGGGTTTCTTATCACTTGCGACCAGCACCGGTGTGCCGTACTTTATAATAGATGATATTGCCTGATATACATCACCTCCCTTTATAGTCTCTGTAGCTATAACCCTGCCATCTAGATCCATCACAGCTATGCCATAGGCAGCTCCAGGGTCAACACCAACTATCACTGGTTTTAATCTCTTCTCAACATCCTCAGAGACCATGATCTTCGTCCTAGCTATCGGTTTAACTCTGACAGTAACATACCTTCCCCTCTTACTCCTAACAATCCCTGCAAGTCTCTCCCTAGGAGCATCTACTATGAAGACAGCTCTATCCAACCCTCCCTCGGATTTTCTATAGGATAGCTGGTATGGTATCCCCTCCCTATCAAGGGCCTCCTTGATCTTCCTAACATATCTCAGCACAGCAGCCCTGAGACTCCTCAGATATCTATCTTCAGAGCTACCCCCAGCCCTCCCAGACCTCCCCTTGGAAACAATTATCTTTGTCCTCTCCTCCCAAACCCTTATAGCCTGTCCAATACCCTTCTGACCAAGCATGGCCAGGATCCTAGCGGTGGTCTGTGGATCTGGTTTTCTCTTTATATCTAGAAGCCCGTGCTCAGCAGCAACCTCCCTGAGATCCCTATATCCTGTCGCCATATCGAATGTTGCTAGGAGTATCTGGCTTTTATAGGGGAAGAGGGATAGGATCTTAACCAGCTCTCTCTTAGATCTTGCAAGCTCATAGAGATTGTCGAGCACAATATAGTCTGGCTTATACTCGAGAGCTAGCCTGATAACCTTTGCAAGGGGTATATCTGAGGCCTCATACACGACCCCACCATTTCTCACAATCGATATAGCATATGTTGCTTTGAGCTTAGAAGCGGGGCTCCCCTTATATAGATCTATTCCCATAGAAACTAGCTCTCTTTCACTGCTCGTCGTAATCACCTACAATCCTTTTAACCAGCTCTCCTGCCTCTATCTCTAATCCAAATCTCTTTCTGAAGAACTCTGCTATATATCCCAGATCCCTCTCGAGAATCTCTATAGCGTTATCCTCACTTGATTTAATCCACTGTGGCCAGTCGATCACATATGGCTCCTCTCCATCGCTAGATACTATAACATTATATGGGCTTAGATCCCCATGTACTATGCCCGCCTCTTGATATGCTTTTCTAGCCGTCTCCACTATTCCCTCTAGAACAGCCTGCGGATCTTTTAGATCCTTAGCCCTATATAGATCTATACCCTCTATATAGCTGGTAACAACAGCATTATACTCCCTCCCAAACACCCTGGGGACGCTTGCCCCCAGCTTCCACATAGTCTCCAAAGCCCTATACTCCCTCTCAGCAGAGACAATACTCCTAGCACCCCACCAGAGCTCGTTAAAGCGGGGGCCATAGCTCCTCACCCTAACTATATGTCTAAAGCTTGTAATACCTATTCTGTGGAATTTAACGGCTAGAGACTCTCCACCCTTTGTTGCGAGATATACAAGGCTCTCCTTGCCAAGCCCTATCCTCTCACCAATGCTGTCTATAAGCCCCCTTCTCAGTAAGCCGTGTAGGGAGGCTATGTTAAGCCCTGTGAATGTCAGCCTATACATCGTCGAATAGCTTTTATGGGGGACGACCAGCTTGTCATCAACCAGGTTTCTCAAACTTCTATAGAGGATCGAATCTGGTATGCCGGTCCTAGCCCTTATAACCTCTGCTGGTACAAATTCATATAGTTTTGCAACTGAAGCCATACTCCTCAGAACAAGGATCTCCTCCCTGCTAAGCCTTGAGTATATCTTCCAGAGCAGGGTTCACCCTCCAGCTATGTAAGCCCCTTCTCACCATATTCAGTAGATATATAGAGGATCTGGCTACCCCTAATCAAGATCTTCCCAAATTTCGTTGCAGGCTCGTTGCTACCCTCCTTAACCTGTACAGCATCGCTGAGAACCACATTCATCGTGCCATCTGTGATGTCTAGTCTTCCTATGAATTCAGAGCCGTCCTTCAGCTTAACCATTACAGTCTTCGAGGTGGCTGATCTCAACACCTTAATAGGGCTCTCAGGCTTCTGCTGAGCTGGCAAAACATATCCCATCTAGATATAAGAACGAGACATTAATAAAGCTTAACTCCGTGCAACTGTTTATTACCAGAGTTTCGAGCTATATCTAAGCCTCCTCAGATCCTCATCCTGCAAGGGTTTCCTAAGTATATATAGCTTCTCATGGTAGATTAAGAGGAAATCCCTGTTCCTCAGCTTCTTCCAAATCTCTCTTGTTGTCTTCATCTTATGCTGGATCTTCACCACTTCCTCTCTCAATATAAACCCTCTTCTAAGTAGGATCTGGAGGACGTGGTGTGATATTGGAACGTAGTGCTTATGGATCCTTGTATCGCCTATGAGGATGCCTAGATAGCCTCCTGGCTTTAAAACCCTATATATCTCCCTAGCAATTTGATCCATAAGCTCTAAATATTCCTCGAGGCTCTTGGAGCATGAGAGATCACCCTCTACACAGTCCTCCCCATATCCTATTATTTTCCAATATGGTGGATGTGTGGCAACAAGATCTACGGAGTTGTTGTTTAAAAGGGACAGCCCCCTAGCGTCTCCATAATATATCTTCGACCAGCTTCTAGCTATATTAGCAGATACAGGAGATCCCTTGAACCTCTCCTCAGCAACCCTCTCAAGCCAGTATAGCCTGTGAAGAGATAGGATAACAGCGCCATAGCTTATATCAACGCCAATACAATTTCTTCCAAGAAGCCTAGCCTCTATACATGTTGTACCAGAGCCAACCATAGGATCTAGAACGAGATCCCCCGGCTCTGTATACATCTCAATTAAAGCCCTAGCCATCTGGGGAGCCCAGTTACCCCTATAATCACCCCTATGGGTAGCCCAAGAACCCCTAGTAGGAAAACTCCAAACAGTTGTAGATATATCTGTGAGCTCCTCATCAACGGGCACAAGCCTCTTAACCTCTATAGGTTCCAAAAGAACCTCTTGATCCTCAACAACAACCCTTCTATTCCTAGATATATATTCGAGATACTCGCTATAGCTAGCCTCCTTCATGGATAAGACCCCATCCTACCTATGATCCGTATATGCTTCAAAGAATATCTATAATAGCCATAGCAACAAAATAGCAACTCCTCCAACTTGTTCAAATTAATTCGCCCTCTACGATCTTTTAAAGGAAGATAAACCAGAAATATACCTTATATATTATATCATACGATTTCCCCTGAAACATTTTCACAGCTTGAAGCCTTTAC
>JAVVGG010000142.1:0-4201 GCA_032249275.1 Desulfurococcales archaeon | reverse complement strand
TTTATAAATCTTCATTCCCGCCCTAAAAGAGTGAGGCTTTTGGGGGCTATAACGAGTGTAGTTGTCATTATAACTATAGATCAAAAATCAGGCCCACGTTTGAATATCCCTAAACATAATTAATTATAGAAGCAAAACTGATCTACTATAGAATTGAAAGATATATGCCTATCAGGCTATATACTATTCGGTGGCTATGGACGAGTGTGAGGAACATATCTTGTGAGATGTGCGGTAAAGAAATATCTTTGAGGGCGTCTGTCGAGGTTAAAATAGAGGGTGCTGTTTTGAGACTATGTCCAAGCTGCTATGCCAGATACACAGTAGGCAGAGCATCGAGAGCTAGACAGGATGATAAGGCTAAAGCATCTACATCTATGCAAAAGCCCCAGCCCCGTGTAGGGTCTATGCAGCAGTTGAAACCTAGAAAGGAGAAGATCGAGAGGTACGAGATCGTTAAAGACTATAGCGAGAAAATAAGAAGAGCTAGAGAAGCCATGGGTCTATCAACAAGGGATCTGGCTAATATGATAAAGGAGAGTGAAAATATAGTTAAGAGAATAGAGAGTGGGAGACTCGTACCACCAATAGACCTAGCTAGAAGAATCGAGAATGTATTGAAGATACAACTAGTGGTTCCATCCGTAGATCAAGAGCTTGAAGAGAGTAAGGCTCCGAAGCAGGTATTCGCAGATCTAACGCTTGGAGATATAATCCAGATCAGAAAGAGGGAACAAGGATAAAAGTCCCATCACAATATCTATAGAGGAGCCGGGGTGCCCGAGCGGCCTAAGGGGCCGGCCTGGAGACACCCCCACCCGAAAGCCGGTGGGGGAAACCCCGCGCGGGTTCGAATCCCGCCCCCGGCGCCATATAAGCATAGATCGGATCTAAGCTATATAAATGGGTAAAGCTATTTGAAGGATATGCTAGGGTTTAAAAGCTATGAAGCCCTTTGCATCATTGATCCATAATACTTTGTAAAAGCCCGCCTCCTCTAACCTCCTCTTTATCCCCTTCAAATAGCTTATATTAGAGTGTTTTCCAGGCTCTCCTGTATAGTGGAATAGCTTTCCATTACTTCTTAAGATTCTGTAGAGCTCTCTGTAGAATTCAGAGCTGTATAGCTCCTCAGCTATGCTTATCCTTGGCGGGTCGTGGAATATTTTTTCAAAGCATTCGCTGCAGAGATCCTCTACCAGGTTATATGCGTCTCCAACCACTATTTTGATCCTTGGATTCTCCAGCATCTTTGACCAGGGATTTGCCGATGCTAGCTGGAGCACATTTAGATCCTTCTCTATAGAGATCACTTCCGAAGCGCCTAAGAGGATTAGGTGGGATGCTGAATAGCCGAGGCCAGTTCCTATCTCGAGAACCCTTAGCCCCCTGACCCTTCCAAGAGCCCTTACCTTGTCTCTCGCATCGCTCCAAGGATCCTTTCCTATTGTTCTGTGCATCTGCACACCGTTTATCTCGATAGTCGGGGCTTTATCTATGGCGACTGGCTTTAGCTTATAGTAATTACTATCTTTAAACATGTCCATCCTAACTATATCCCCTCCTATGAGTTTGTATAGAAAACCCTCTTCAACCCTTCTCTCCAGCTCCTTTACGCTGATCTCTAAACCATCTATGATGATGCTCTCGCCTCTGATCTCTATCTGTGCTCTGCTCAACCCAAGATCCAGGGTTGTCTCTATATATCGAGCTCCCCTTCTCATGGCATCTAATATTTGCTCCACGTGATGTCTCGTAACCATGGATCCATCGATATAGTTATATTTATATATATTGTGGCTTGTCAGAAAGGACTCAAGCTCTTCACTAGATTTTATCTTCATACCTTGCTACTCCCTCAAAAACCCATGTGAGATCTATGCCCTTCCTAGAGATCCCAGCCTCTTTAATCCCAGCAGCTATTAGAGGTAGAGCTATTGTGGCATCTACGTTTACCATCGAAGAGTTCGTGGCCTCAACCTTTCCCCAGCTTACAGCCTCCTCAAGTGTTGCCCCGCTGAGCCCACCCCATTGTGGTAGGTCTGTGGTTATCTTAACAGCATATTTATGTGGCTTTGCAGTCTCGACTCCCTTTTCAGTCTCCTCTATCAAGGCTTTTGCAACTGCTACTAGCTGTGTAATATCTGTTGGAACCCCCCCTCCTATATATATAACGCCTGTAGCCCTTGATCTAAGGGCTATCTCAACCATTTGCTCGAAGTCCTTGAACTGATCTATGATAGCTCTCTTCCCATACTGTCTGAGGGCTTGTAGGGATGCTATTCCATAGCCTGAATCTACTATAGCTGGGACGAATATCGGTACTGAGCTCTTATATGCTGACGTCGCTATAGACGCTATTCCAAGCTTCGATAGCCTGGCACCAAGTAGATATAAGAATTCCGCTGATGAGTATATATAATCCTTGGGCAGATCCCTTATAAACTCCTTGATCAGCTTCTCCATCTCCCTATATAGATATTCATCAGCATATACATCATAGAACCTATCGATCCTATATTTGAGTAGGAGGCTATCATCAACACAGGGAGAACCCCTGCCATAGGGAAAGCCCATTCCAGCATAGATATCTTCGGAGACATTAGCTCCTGTTGATACAAGCACATCTATATATCTCCTTTCGATCATCCACCTAACTATACCCCACATACCAGCAGTAGCCATAGATCCCGCGAGACCCATGTAGATCGTGACCTCTGGATCTCTCAGCATCCTCTCTACAATCATGAAAACCTCCCCAAGCCTCCTACCCTGATATGCTGTTTCGCCCATAACATGTAAAAGGGATCTAAAGCCCCCTATCTCCTCTGGATCTACAACCCTCACTCTATCCTTAAAAAACACAGATCTATCTAGCCCTCGTTCACCACTCATACAATCACCAAATTCTATGGATTAAATGGTGTTAAATATAGCTCTCACACCTTAGAAAGCTAAGCCATTATAGCTGAAAGCCTCACCCTCTAGGGAAGAGGTCAGATAGGCTATTAACGCGCTCCTAATCTAAAAAATATATTACCTTTGAAACCTAATCGGGTTCGGGTGGCAACATAGGATTAGAAGTTTCTGTAACATTTAGCGAGGAGGCTCTAAGATTCCCTCATTTACTAGAGCCGAGGGTTATAAATGGCAGGCCTGTATATGTAGAGACCCTCATAGGATCCCTTCACATGGAGCTTGGGCCCCTTGTAAGGGAAGCTCTTAGACAGCGTAGGAGGATCCTGGATTCGAGGGCTAGTGTTAGGGAGAAATACAGCTTTCCCAGGTGGGAGGAAAAGTTCGAGGATCCTGTTGATGGAAGGGTTCTAACTTATAGGGAGATAGTAGAGGGGCTTATAAACAATCTTCTAGGTAGGGAACCTGCGTGGAGGCTTAACGAGCACGAACCCATACCCCCAGAGGTTCATCCCCTAAAGAATCCTGGTTTAGAGCTGACCGGGCCTTGGCATCCTCTTGATATGGCTATAAAGCAGATCAATGCCGATGTGGTATCAATAATGGGCCCTGATAATGAGGATGCAGCACCCCCTGACTATAGGCCTTATGGTGTTTCTGAGAGTGAGCCCATAGGGTTGTGGGCTTCGAGGGATAATGAGAAGAGGATACTCTCAGGAGAGATCTTCGAGGCGATCGCTATTAAGAGAGGTTTGGAGAGGAGGTATAGAATTGAAAAGCCTATAGAGAGATGGCCAGTGAGCTTCCACAGGATCCCCGGGATACATCTAGTGACACAGCATGTTAGGGTTAATGGCGGGCCTGCATATTCTTTCATCGTTGATGCAGCGATCCACGTTGTTAATAACTATGAATCCCTTAGAAAGATCGGTAGGAGGATCTACTTCTATGTGCCAAAGATACAGTCACCCCTAGAAGCCTTTATAATAGCGAGGCTATTCTGGAGGCTTGAACAGGCTCTAGGGGCTGAGAGGCCTGGAAGCATAATTAAGTTCAAAGCCCTGTATGAGGAGGCTTCTCTTGGTAGGTATCTCCCGATAGTGCTCTGGATATGGAGATACTGGTTAATAGGGCTTAACGTGGGTAGATGGGACTACACGGCCTCTCTCATAGAGATGTGGAAGGATGAGAGGGTTCTACCAGATCCCCAGAATAATGTTCTCATGGGCATGGTGTCTCCCCATATGATGGCTTATCAGAGGTATAACGCGGTCATGATGCTGCT
>JAVVGG010000141.1:0-4239 GCA_032249275.1 Desulfurococcales archaeon | reverse complement strand
ATACTTGAAATACTCGATAATAGGTTTTGGATCTATAGGCACGCTAATAGCTTATGCCCTCAATATATCGGGCTATGTACCCTACATAGTCGTAAGATCTGAACTAAGTTTGAAAAGAGTCTTAGTTGATCCTTTAGGGAATATCCACGAGATTCGCGGAGAAATTGTTGATCTAAATTCAGATGTGTGGATCGATAGTGATGTAATAATCATATGTGTAAAGGCTTATGATATAGTGAATCTAGCCCCTATGTTATATAGTGTCTCAGAAAGAGCCACTATAGTTACTCTTCAAAACGGTATTGGCTCGTATGAAACTGTCATTGATATTGTTGGGAATGCCAGGGCTGCGCATCTAGTTCTTAATCACGGTGCATATAGGAAGGATCAAAATGTAGTTATCTGGGTTGGAGGTTCAACCAGTTATATAGGATCCCATGGTGTTCCTCGTAGCATTTTAGAGAAGATCGCCTATGATCTAAGGATTCTTAATGTAAAGGTTGTGGAGGACATAAATAGCTATAGGTGGCTCAAGCTCGCTGTCAACGCTTCTATAAATCCCATAACGGCTATTCTGAGGAGCAAAAACTCTGTTATTGTTGAGAATCAATGGGCAAGACTGCTGGCCGAGGCAGTAGTTAGAGAGATTCAGGAGTTGTGTAGAGTGCTTAAGATAGATCTGCCAAGAGATCCTTTGGAAGAGGTTGTAGCGGTTGCTAAGGCAACTGGTAACAACTATTCATCTATGCTGATGGATCTTTGCGAACATGGTCGTACAGAAATTGACTATATAAATGGCTATATTGTTCGAGAGGGTGTTAAACGAGGTATAAGGCTTGTAGCTAATGAGGTTCTCTATTATTTAGTTAAGGCGATTGAGATTCAGGGGGTGAAGTGTGATAGGGGGTGAGAGGAGGAAAGTAACCCCAGCAGATTTTGTCAAGGCTAAGAAGAGGGGTCATAGAATAGTTATGGTAACGGCATATGATTATTACCAGGCTAGGATGGCAGACGAAGCTGGAGTCGATGGGATCCTTGTGGGAGATTCTCTCGGTATGGTTGTTATGGGTTTCAGCTCTACAATCCCTGTTACAGTGGGTATGATAGCACACCACCTCAGAGCTGTTCTCAATGCAAGACCCAGATGCCTTGTAGTAGCTGATATGCCTTTCATGAGCTATGAGATAAGTAGAGAGGAGGCTGTAAGAAACGCTGGTAAGCTTATAAAGATGGGGGCTGATGCTGTGAAGGTAGAAGGATTAGGAGAGGTTGTTGATAAGGTTGAGGCTATGGTGAGATCGGGGATCCCTGTGATGGGGCATGTTGGTCTAAACCCTCAGAGATCTCTGGTCACAGGTCTTAGGATGAGAGGCAAGAAGGCTGAGGAGGCTATAGAAATTATAGAAGCGTCCAAGGCCCTTGAAGAGGCAGGAGCCTTCTCAATAGTGATCGAATACACAGCATCAGAGATCGCAGAGGAGATTACTAGGAGACTCAGCATACCGACGATATGTATAGGCTCAGGTCCTAAATGCGACGGACAGATCCTAGTATTCCATGATTTAGTAGGGTTAAACCCCTCCCCACCACCATTTGCTAAGCAATATCTGAGAGCATATCAGCTAATGCTAGAAGCCTTAACACTATATGTTAAGGAAGTTAGAGAAGGACTCTTCCCAGGCAGGGAGATGTATTGGTCAATGGATCCTGAAGAGTTGGAGAAGCTAAAGAAAGCACTAGATAAGAGAAAAATAGAATAGACATGTCCCATACCTCTCCGCTTTAGAAGCCAACCCCTAGTAGGAGGAAAGGATAGGTTCTCAGCTATAATTGTTTTCGCTATTACAACTATGTTCAATCTCATCTCAGCTTTAAAGGGCGGGGTTTAAGCTATAAACAAAGATCTATTGTTTGCAGCTGCTATATTCCCTTATAATGCTAAGCCCACTGCTAAGGATTAGTACACCTATTGCTAGAGATAATAGAGATGCTAGAACCCTATTATCTACGATGAAATAGACAGATATTGCCATGAATATCAGAGATGTTGTTATAAGGGATAGTGCCAAGATCCAGGGATTCCTCATATCACGCCCATGATAATAGGTTCTGAGCGTTATAAAGCCCATTATAATCAATAAAACCGATCAGCTATTACCTCTAAAAGCCTAGGTAAGCCATATATAGAAGTAATGATACTGGCGTTATACAGTGGATGAGATATTTATAGTGGATATTTCTAGTAATTTTATCTATGCGGAGGGTGATTTTTTCAGCAATAATTCCTGTTACATATATCAAGATCAGGGCTGGGTCTTTATACATAGTAGCCCCTATGATAGCTACGAAAATACCCATGATCCTCGCTATGTGAGGGGCTAGGGATATAATCTTTTTATATATATTTATTATAGCATCAATTATATCTACTAGATTACCTTCTCTTAATATCATATATATGAAAAGTATCTGTAAAAATAATGTTAGAGAGCCTAGGAAGAAAGGGTCATAGCCTGGTATGTTGCTCGAGAAGATCTTGGAGTACATGGATATAGGGTAAAATGCAGAGATGATGGCTGCTGTTCTAAGTATATTAATAGCTTTATATCTCCGCATATCCTGGGGTGTCTTCATATATGCGTATTTAAGCAATATGCGGGAGAGGTATCCTAGGATATATATCAGTATAACGGATCCTGCGTCTAGGAGTGCTGTAGAAACTATCGAGGCTAGGTAGCCTATTGGAGATAGATCCAGTTTTAATATATATCTGGTTAGTGTGAATGTTACGAGCAATATGTTAGGCACTATAGATACTGTGCTGCTTATAGATGTTAACATGATGATGAAGGCTAGAAGAACGGCTTCTGTAAATCCCCAGCTACTAAGTATTCTATGAAGTGATCCCCTGGATAGCAATTACTCTCCACCCCATTGAAGTTAGCATTGGTATGGTCTCTTCGAGGAAATTTCTAGTGTATGTAGAATCGATCGATGGGGGGTTGTAGAGAAGAACATATATATTTTTGCTTATCATGCTCATAGTCTCTACAAGCTCTTCAGGGTCTGAGTATGCTAGCCCAAGTGGAGAGGTTACCAAGATAGCCATGTGGGCCGGGCCGATGTCTATGTATTTTAGGGAGTTGTAGAGGATATAGCTGCTTTCGCACCCACTGTAGTGCTTTAGGTTAGAATAGAGAGTATATATTGTCTCTCTATCCCCACTCCATATGCCCCTTATAATCCTTGCTACATATTTCTCACATATAACTGCATCTACAACATTGTAGTTTCTAACCATTGTCTCTATTACACCTCTAGAGATCCTCGCGAGATCTTCTGCAACGCTTCTAGGAGGAACACCCAGTTCCCACGCTACTGCTGGTATGTCGATTATAATAACAACTCTTCCCCTAGATTCTGAGAGATCCTCTCTAACAAGAAGTTTTCCGGTTCTCGCATAGACGCTCCACATAATCTTTCTAGCATCATCACCATATTGGTAGTCCCGCATCCCGTAAAAGTCATAGAGCCCGCCAAAGCTCTTACCTCTCATCCATGTGCCTGGGCTTCTAGAAGCTATCTCTAAGGTCTCTCTGAATGCAGCGGGCTTTGGGATCGCTACTGCGGAACCCGGTATATAAGCTGCTATCTCTTCAACAAAAATTCCTAGAGGGTCTTCGAGTCTGAGGAAGACTGTAGAGAAATCGTATCTTCCAGGCGATGTGAGCTCAAGAGTATAGGATAAATCCGCTATATATCTAGGTGGAAGCGAGACCCCGGTTACTGGGCTCTCAACAGGTCTTGCAAGCGTCGGGATTATATCCTCTATCTCTACCCTCTGGATATATCTATCCGAGTTGTTTCTAACCTCTATAGAGACTTCTACATGGTCTCTTTCCTCAACATATGGTCTAGATATCTTCCTTGACACCTCTATATGCTTAGACACATCTCCATACCCTTTTACCTCTCTATAGCTTTTCCACGCTATGAGAAGCAATAGTAGTGATATAGATAGAATCTCTAGAGACGATATTCTGAGGGAATAGAGAATCAAGATAATTGATGCTACTATGAGGCATACCCCATCAAGGGTTATTCTCACGGTATATCCACCTTTGAAAGTGTCTCCTCAACAATAGATCTTACGCTAACTCTGCCCAGCCTTGCCTCATCCTTAAGCACAATCCTATGGGCAATAGCTGGGTAAACAGAGATCTTCACATCGTCAGGCGT
>JAVVGG010000140.1:0-4248 GCA_032249275.1 Desulfurococcales archaeon | reverse complement strand
ATTACATTCTATCTCGTCGGAGTGTCCGTAGGTATATTGTTTGGGGCTCACGATGTTGTTATAAGGGGGTCTAGGTCTAGGTTGGATACCCACGCCATGACGATGCTCTCCCTCGCATCAGGATATCCATTAGTGCTCTGCTTCTCACTAATTTTTTGGGGTTTTAAACCTATATCCCTTCAATCGATTCTCCTATATATAGTTGCTGGTTTCATGAATTTCAGCATTGGGAGATCCTTCCTCTACACTGCTATAAGGAGCGTAGGTGCTGGTGGGGCTAGCATATTGCTTACCCTCAGCATCGTTATAGGAGCTTCTCTAGGTTTTTTAGTTGGTGAGGAGATAACCCTATGGAGAGGCCTGGGATCTGCATTGATCTTTGTTTCAGCCCTTTTAATAGCGTGGGGAAGGGAGTTCAGAAGGAGTCCAAGGGGGATCTTAGCCGGGCTTATAGCATCTGCAGGCCTAGCCCTTGCCATATTCACAAGCAGGCTTGGAAACATATATGGCGGTGAACCCTTTGCAGGGGTTTTAATAGCATATAGCGTTGGCCTTATAGCTGAGATGGGATTCTCAAGAGGTTCCAAGCTTGTCTGGAGTCTCGATAAGGAATCCTTAATGGTAGCTGTAGCTGGGATCCTCGCATCTATAGGCCAGATCGCTAGATACTACGCTCTAGTGGGGCTGGGGGCTAGTGTTGTGACACCCCTCCAGAATATACGCCCTGTCGTTGCTACATCTCTAACTAGGGTGTTTTCTAAGAGAACCATGGAGGACCCTGGTATGAGGGGCTATTCCGCAGCTGCGATAGCCCTGGCAGGAGTTGTGCTAATGGCTTTCTAGCTATAGTGGCTATAGTAGCTTCCTAACCATTCAACGTCTCAATAGAAATAAGGTATAGTATTTGAAATATTAGTGTTTCTACCCCTAATATATTTAGGAGCCCTATATGGATGAATGCCCAGTAACGAAGGCCTGGAGGATCCTTGGCAGGCCGTGGAGACTAGTGATAATAGATAGGCTATTATCAAGTCCAAAGACATTTAACGAGCTGTTAGAGAGCATGCCTGGAATTAGCAGTAGAACACTTTCAAAGGCTCTTAAAGAGCTTAGAAGCGCGGGGCTTGTGGAAAGGATATGTGATGGTAGGAGGCACTACTACGCATTAACAGATGCCGGCAGGGATTTGAAGACAGTTATAAGGGCTGTGAGGAATTGGAGCGAAAAGTGGATCAAGGGAGAGTCTCAGCATCAAAGAGCCATCAGAGCTAGGCATAGGTCTCAGCAGCTTGGGGAGACTAGTGGCTAGAGGTTATATTTTTAGGTTCTTTAGCCTTCTATAGCTATGAGGGCAATGCTAAGGCTAAGAGATCCTGAGTGGCTCTCTGAACCCATATCATGGAGTCTCGCAATTGTATCTCTAATGGCTGTTTTCAACGGATTCTCAGATATAGAGAGACTCATACACCTAGGCTCGATTCCAAGCTACTTAATAGCAATCGTGATAGGATTCACATTCCACGAGCTAGCTCATAGATATATAGCCTCTGCAAGAGGGTGCCAGGCAAGGTTCACACTATCCTCCCTAGGCCTTCTCATAACATCGATCTTCGGCCTGCTCTCATCACTCCTGTACTTCCTAGGCACCAGAATGCCCTTTGTAATAGCTGCACCAGGCTATGTGGGTATTAGATGCAGCTATTGGGGAGTAAGAACAATCTTTGGCGGGACAACAAGCGAGGGACTCATAGCAATGGCGGGCCCCGCAACAAACATTGTCATCTCCATAGCCGGCCTAGTAGGGGCGAAGGCCTTTCAGGCAATCCCGATACCGACCCTCTTCCAATTGTTCATCGCTATTAAATATGTGAACAGCGTCCTAGCAGTTTTCAACCTAATCCCAATACCCCCTCTAGATGGGTTCAAAATAGCTAGGTGGAACCCCCTAGTATATCTATCCATGTTGATTATAGCCTTAATAATAATGTTCCTCTAGTCTTTCTCGCCTCAAAGGAGCAAAATATCAAGCTAGAAGTGTTTTCTTGATGCTTTGCATTTCATAATGATCTATATCGAAGATTTTTAACATAGTATTTATATGTATTTATATAGTTCAATAGTTAGTATATACTTATATAGATCCCATTTAAAAATCTCTGAGATAGTTCTTGGAAGCTCCATATAATGCTACCAGAGCTTCAATTTGGAGGGATTAAAATATATGGAAGTTAATATAAAGTGGTGTGATGAAAGGAGCCTTCTGATGTGTGATGTGTGGAGACGGCTCTGAGTATAGAGGTTCTACATCTTTTCCCAAAGCATTTTTCTTTCTTGCCGATACTTTATAGATTGTTTAATTATTTCCAAATATTTTATCGCTTTCATGGTACGTAGAGAGCGTTTTATAGTACTGACTTAACCTTTCTTTGAGAGATTTTTCATGGCCACTAAACCCTCTGTGATAAATATGGATGATGCGCATGCTGACGTGATCATCGCTAGCAATAGCTCTGGTGTTGCCTCGGAGATGCCTAGTATGAGGGATGCTGTTTCGGGGATCAATAGTCCTGCAAAGAAGGCTCCATATATGAGTAGTCTTGGAATCAGCTTATTTCCTATATATAGGTAGCCCTTGATCTTTATCCTCCTCCTAATTCTATACACACCCTTGGAGGGATCCCTTTCAACTATACCGATCTCTTCAAATCTTCTTAGATGGTAGTATGCCAAGCTAGGGGCTATCCCCAGCTCTTTTGCAACCTCCCTCGGCCCAGCCTCTTGGTTCTCGAGGAGATATATGTAGATTTTAAGAGCTAGCCCAGATAGATCTTCTTCTTTACCTTTGGATCTCATAATAACGTTTCCTCTATCTGCATCTAGAGATCTTCTCTAGGATCTCTGTAGGCGGCGGCCCTCTCGG
This sequence comes from Desulfurococcales archaeon, assembly GCA_032249275.1. Taxonomy (GTDB): domain Archaea; phylum Thermoproteota; class Thermoprotei_A; order Sulfolobales; family AG1; genus AG1. Next base: position 1,328 of record JAVVGG010000140.1, on the reverse strand, counting down.
CTCTACATATCCTCCTAGAGGTATATCCCTCGTTATATTTATATATGTGTTTCCCTGTTTTATCAATATAGATAGAGTATATGGCCCATATATCGTACCCCTCTCCCTGCCAATACTTATCTCGAGATCGATTGTCGCTGTCTTATTATCTATATATGATACTCTATATTTATATGAAGTGACTTTAAGAGGTATGGGGATCCTAGCTAGGCATCTAGCCTCATCATCGCCATAGACCCATGAAGAACCATTCCACCCAAGCGGAAAGGGAGTTGGGGTTAGAGAGATCCTAGAGATCGATATATCACGCGTCAAATTAGAGACACCACCTATTATCAGCCTCAGGCTAAGATATATCTTCCCATCAGATATAGATATATTCGAGATCTCAGCTCTCTGATAGATAGAACCCATAGCAATACCCATACTTGACGATAGCTGCTGAACCTCCACAGCAGCTATTGGAACAGCCGGTGAAGAAGTTGTATAGCCTGTAATATTGCCTGGGGAAATACTCTGTGTAATCTCAGGCACTATAGTCATAGTCTGGGCCAAGGCTGCTGGGTAATTCTGCCCCTCCGAAGCTTTGTATCCCTTTTGATAAGGATATACATATAGAATGGAATATGCAATAACAGCTCCAAAGGCTAAGGAGAGCATTGCCAATACTAATAGTGATATCCTCTTCAAACAGATCCCCCGTCTATCATATATCCTCTAGATAGAAAATGATATAAATATAACAATTATATTGCAATCTGACCTTCTCCCCACCCTAAGGGGAAACGCTTTAAGCTTAATGGAGTAGGATGCTGTTTCAGCAGTTCTATATACGGGTTTCTAGATGCCTAAAAAACTATTTTTGGTTTCATAAAAGTTTATAGGGGTTGATATATCATTTTATGGAGCGATTTTGCTGAGACCTAAGGAGGTTTGCCAGATCCCTGAGCTTGTGAGATCATATTCTGTGCCTATAAGGGATGATAAGGTCTCGAAGCTTATAACATGGTATGTTAAGGCTCTTCAGAAGGCTATAGATATGATCTGGGATAGTATCAAGTGGAGATATTGCTTCCAAGAGCTTGTTAGAAGGGGTAGAAAACTAACCACTAATATGGGTTTGAAGATAAGGATCCCAATAATTCCGAGGGACAGGGTTTTCAAGAAACGCCTCAGGGATGAGCTTATGAAGGATAATCCCTACGCTGCACACTGAGTTGATGCTGTTATTAGAACAGCCTACTCCATAATCGAGTCTTGGGAAAAAGATATTTAAGGGGGAGGGCTAGGAAGGTAAAGCCGAGGATTAGGAGGAGATTCGCTAGATG
>JAVVGG010000139.1:0-4252 GCA_032249275.1 Desulfurococcales archaeon | reverse complement strand
CGAGTTCATACAGATGGGTATAAATGCTGAGAAGTTAACAGGCAAGAAAGTCCTGCCAGCATCTCCTGACAAGATAAAGACTAGGATGAATGCTATAAGAGACTCGGTTTCATCATGGGTTTTAGAGGGTGTTAAAGAACTTGAGAGTAAAATAAGAAATGGAGAAGCTATTGTAGCCCTACCCATTTCACGTGATGATATAGATAGAATAAGAGCTACATATGGTTAACCACTAATAACTTTTTTCCTCATTAATATATTGGTATAGAACACCTTATAATGCTCCTAGGCACGATAGTATGTGGGGATTATATGTCTTTTGAAGAAGAGTTTGAGTCTCTGAGTTATCAAGAAGCCCCGAAGATCGTTGTCAAGCCCCCTGGGCCTAAATCCCGGGAGATTTTAAGGGAACAGACCGTTCTTGAGACTAGAACGCTGATCTATCCTAAGATCTTTGAGTTTGCAATAGACTCAGCTAGAGGAGCCACGATAAGGGATGTAGATGGCAATTACTATATAGACTGGATAGCTGGGATAGCCGTTCTCAACGTAGGACATGGGAATCCATACGTTGCTAAAGCTATTAGAGAGCAGCTTGATAGATACTGGCATTGGATGAGTGAGATCCCGAGTGAGGCCAGGATAAGGTTTCTAAAAAAGCTCCACTCCATATTACCTCTTGGGCTTAGGGGTAAGGCTAAGATTATAACATCTGTGACAGGCGCCGATGCTATAGAGGCCGCAATAGCTATGGCCAGATGGGTTACGGGCAAACCAGTCGTTATGGCTTTTGAAGGAGCTTATCATGGCGTGCACCAAGGAGCCGTTATGATTACTGCTAAGAAGAGTCTTCAGAAGATGTCTGGCATGCCTCTGATTAACGTAGTAAGAGTCCCCTATCCATATCCCTATAGATGTCCTCTTCCAGCAAGAGATCCGGAGGAGTGTGGATATGCCGTGCTAAGTTACATAGAGCATTTGCTTAGAGATCCATATAGCGGTATTGGCGAGGTAGGATCTATAGTTTTTGAGCCAATACAGGGGGAAGGCGGGTATATAGTACCTCCAAAGGGTTTTGTACAGGGACTTAGAGAAATAGCGGATAGATACGGGATCCTTCTCATAGCCGATGAAATCCAAACCGGGGTTGGGAGAACTGGGAGATGGTGGGCAATAGAGCACTTTGGGGTAACCCCTGATATAATGACCATATCTAAGGCTATAGGAGGAGGCATACCTATATCCTTTGTAGCATATAGAAGCGATATAGATGAGAAGCTGGAGGAGATGTTCCATCTAGGGACATATAGAGCTAATCCACTAGGGCTTGCATCTGGAAGCGCTGTCATAGAATATATAGAATCTAGGAACCTTCTGGAGAGAACCAGCTCTCTTGGGGATTATCTCATAAACAGGTTCACAGATATGATGGATAGATACCCTATAATAGGAGATGTAAGGGGATTGGGATTCATGATAGGCATAGAGCTTGTAAGAGATAAAAAGACCAAGGAGCCAGGCGAGAAAATAGCAACAGAACTTAGAAGAAGACTCTTCGAAAAAGGGCTTCTAATGCATACATGCGGCCACTTTGGAAATGTTATGAGATTTATGGCACCACTTATAATTACTAGGAAACACCTAGATGCAGGTCTCGAAATCTTTGAAAATGAAGTAAAAAAACTCTCTACAAAGTAGTGTTTAATCCACACTAAAAGGCTTTTCGTAGAAATACTGCTAGCGATCCTGTTAATATTATATAAAATATTTATAAAGCATTGACTATAAACCCAATATTATCTTGCTATTCATTCTCGCTGATCTCCTCACATTAAAAAGACAATGCTTCAACTATGAGAGGAAGGAACTCTTATATTGTTAGTAAAGAGATCTATAGATTTCTACACAGCCATGAGTAGGGAAGCTGTTAGGCAGCATTCCATATGTCGACATATTTCCTTAAGGACCTCGGTATTTTTATAGCTAGAGAGACAGCACCATAGATCCCTACATCATCTCCAAAATTAGTGAACATGATCTCAGGTTTTCTAACAGCTAGATATCTATCGATATATCTCTCTATACCATTCATAAATATCTCTTTATTGTTCAAAGCTACACCGCCTCCGAGGATCACCACCTCGGGATCATACGTATTGGTTGCAGATGCTAGTCCAGCAGCATTTATAGGCATTAGATATTCTTCTATATATTTAATAATGATCGGATCACCACCACGGTATCTATAAAAAATCTCTTCTGAAGATAAATATCTGTCTTTCTTGATGTCCCCACACGTAGGAGATCCCATATTGTTTGTAGTTTCACATATTCCTAGAGATTTGATATAATTGACGAGACTCCTTGACATGTTAGCCCCAGATGCTAGAGCTTCCCAATGTCCATAGCCTCCACAACCACATCTTATGCCTGACATATAATCAACAACTATATGGCCTATCTCATGCGCATTTCCATCTTTACCTATCAAGAGCTCCCCATCTACAATAACGCCTCCTCCAATCCCAGTGCTTATTGTAACATATAAAAGATTCTCTCTACCTCTACCTAAACCCAATATATATTCGCCCCAAGCAGCTGCGGACGCATCATTAGCTATCACCACCTCTAGTCCTAGCTCCCTTATAGGAGAGACAAGGCTGAAACTCTTTATAGGGGCATTTGGAGTTCTCAGCACCGATCCCTTCGCTATATCTAGAGGGCCTATAGATCCTATTCCGACTCTAGCCACATATTTGATCATATCTCCACATAGATCAATAACAAGCTTCTTAAGAAAACCCTCAAAATCCTCTATAGGAAACGGTCTTTTGATCTTTCTAAGGATCTTAGCCTCTTCATTAAATAATCCAGCACGCACATATGTAGCCCCAATATCTATCCCCACATATAGCCGGGACATGGAGACCATCAATATTAACTACAGGTCTAGAACTTATTAGTATCTCTTCTAGTTCTATAAACCTCCTATCCAGCTTAAAAGCATTTCTACTACCTGAATGACCCTCCTTATAGCCGAAAAACTACTCATAAGAGTGAAGAAGGAATCGTTTGAGTATCAATGATCTGTGAATTGTTATATGTAATACCAGCTAAAAATCGCTATAAAATCCTTCTAATATCACCAAATAAATAATATATTTGTTATCAAATATAGAAAAATAAAAATCCTATTTAAGCTTTCTAACGTATAATCTAGTCGGTGGGATATATTGAAAGGCCGTTCAAATGAGAATCTAGAGGTTTCATATAAAATAGATAGAGTGATAGATGCTAGGGGGCTCATGTGCCCAGGACCTATATTAATGCTAACTTCAACATTAACAAGCATGCCAAAGGGCTCTATAGTTATGGTGATCGCGAGAGATCCAGCATTCGAAGAGGATCTCAAATCATGGTCTGCATATACTGGCAACGAGATCCTTGACGTAAGGAGGAGAGACGAGGAAATAATAGCCATAATTAGAAAGATAGGTGAGTAATCCGATGTCTGCAGAGAAGCCGGCAGATATAGCTATTATAGTTAGATCTGACAGGCCAGAGAGCGTATATCCCGCGTTCATCTTAGCAACTACTGCTTCTGCTATGGGTATGAGGGTTGAGATGTTCTTTACATTCTGGGGTCTTAAAGCCATAGTCAAGGGAGGTGCTGATGAGATTGAGAAGGGCTTCTATGAGGAGTTGAGGAAAAGAGGAATGGAACCTAAAGGAATACCAAGGCTCCAAGATCTGATCTCCATTGCAAGAAACTCAGAAAACATTAGAATATATGCATGCTCCACAACGATAGAAGCGATGGGGATTTCAAATGACTCTATTATAGAGGGATGCCCCATAGTTGGCGCTGCCTCCTTCCTAGCAAGGCATGGTAGAGGTGGGACAAAAATTCTGATCTTCTAGAAGGGTTTAACAATAACCCTATATATTTCAAGACACTTTAAAATCAAATTCTCTAACACCTTCCTCCTAACTGTTCATCTGGATAGCGTCTTTACCGACACAGATAGACCTATTATGATTCCGCTTGTCCCTCAATAGGTATTGATTGTCATTGATTTTCTTTTGTTTGTGTTACTTTGCTTCTCGATGGCCACAGGGATGCTATAGCATCCCTGTGGCCATCGAAGGGCTTCCACCCCCAAAAGGGAACCCAGCGGAAAGGGGCTCCCATCTAGAATTGAAACCCCGAAGCCCTTCTGGGCATAGCCCTCATACAGGGCTTCGAGGGCTT
>JAVVGG010000138.1:0-4254 GCA_032249275.1 Desulfurococcales archaeon | reverse complement strand
TGAGAAACGGTGCGAAGGGCTCTTTTAAATAGATCTTCACAGTATATGGGTCAACAACTTCAGCTCTACTTACAGGACCTAGCTGGCTTCTGAGGGGAACCCTCACTGTTGGGTCTATCCATCTATCTATGTTGGCCTTTACAACTGTTGCATTTAATTCAGATCCGTCGTGGAACTTGATTCCTCTCCTTAGATAAAGTGTATACGCGAGCCCATCTGGTGAAACTTCCCATCTTTCTGCTAGCTGTGGAATAACGTTACCTTTATCGTCAAATCCTAAGAGGGTTTCATACGTATGTCTAAGTACATTCGATACTAATGTTGTAGTCTGTCCATGAGGATCTACAGTATCTAGATCCACCCCTATAGCTACCTTCAGAACATCTTTTTTAGAGACTGGTGTTTGCTGTATAGGTGTTCCAGGCTGGGTGGTTCTCCCAGCCTCTGTTGGCGTCGTTACTACTTGCGTCGCTGTTGCTCCGGGTGTTGCTGGTGCTCTTGGCTGCAATATTATGAATGACGCTGCTCCTGCTATAACCACTATTGCAAGTATTACAGAGATCATGGCGAGTCTAGATAATCCCCTCATCATGGTAACCCCGAGAGATATTAGTGAGTTGGCTTAAAAACCTATCCTAATGATCTATTTCTGCAGCATATATCCCTTTGCTGTATCAGTATATCTGATACATGCAGCCATATGCTCTCCAAAAATTCTCGTGAGGGGCGGATGCTCCTTCGAGCATTTATCTACCGCTATGGGGCATCTTGTTATAAATCTACATCCCTTTGGAGGGTCTATAGGGCTTGGAGGTTCTCCTCTGGCTTTGTAGTTAGGATCTTTATATGCCTCTGCTGAAGAAGCTGTTGGTGATGAGTATAAGAGCATCTTTGTGTATGGATGTACAGGTGATTTGAAGATCGATTCTGTTGGGCCGATCTCTACTATTTTGCCGAGATACATAATTGCGACCCTGTCCGAGATGCTCCACACTAACCCCATATCATGTGTAATGAATATAATGCTTAGCCCAAGCTTTTCCTTCAGATCCATTAATAGGTTCATGATCTGAGCCCTTACCGAAACATCTAGGGCTGTAACTATCTCATCTGCTACAAGGATCTCGGGCTCCATAGCTATAGCCCTTGCAATAGCCACTCGCTGCCTCTCGCCTCCAGATAATTCATGTGGGTATTTAAATATGTGATCCTCCACTAGCCCCACTAGCTTTAGAAGCTTTATAGCTCTATCTAGCACTTCTTCTCTTGATAATCCAGGCTCCCTACTAAGTATTGATTCACCGAGTATATCGAAGATCTGTAGCCTGGGGTTGAGACTGCTATCGGGGTTCTGAAAAACAGCCTGTATCTTGTGCCTCACCTCTTTCTTAAAACCCCCCTTTTCATATATATCAATACCTCTATATAGGATCTTTCCTTGATCCGGTCTCAAGAGCCCTGCAATAATCCTTCCAAGTGTTGTCTTTCCAGACCCGCTCTCACCAACGAGTGCTAGCACCTCCCCTTCATATAGATCTAGATCCACGTTGTCTACTGCCCTAACATATTTTTTGGATCCTAGAAAGCCAATTGATACAGGAAAGTATTTCCTGAGATTTCTAACGCTTAAAATCGCCTCCATGGTGATCACCATATAAGAAGCACGAGACAATTCTCCCATTAATATTTATGGAATCAGGATCCCTCTTGGAACATATATCCATAGCATATTGACACCTAGGGTGAAACCTACAGCCTGGAGGAGGACTTATAAGGCTCGGTATAGATCCTGGGATTGATTGGAGTCTCTTCTTCCTCTCATACCTAAGGGATGCTAGTAGAGCCTTCGTATAAGGATGTAGAGGATCCTTAGCTATCTCCTCGGCTCTCCCGATCTCAGCCACCTTACCTGCATACATTATCATGATCCTATCAGCGATCTCTAGAAGGAGTGCTAGATCATGGGTTATGAAGATTATCGATGAACCTGTCTCTCTCCTAATCTCGTTGAGCAATTCCACTATTTCAGCTTGGATCGTGACGTCTAGAGCTGAAGTAGGCTCGTCAGCAACTATCAGCTTGGGCCTCTCAGCAATAGCCATGGATATCAAAACCCTCTGCTTCATACCCCCACTCATTTGATGAGGATACGCATTAACCCTCCTCTCGGGATCCGCTATCTTGACCATTCTAAAGAGCTTTACAACCATGCTCAAATACTTTCTAGCAGATCCTCCTCTATGTGCTTCGAACACCTCTGCCACCTGGAGGCCTGTTGTATATACTGGGTTTAGATATGTGCTTGGATCCTGGAAGATCATGGATATCTCTTTACCCCTTATCTTTCTAAGCTCCTCACTATCTAGGGAAAGAAGATCTCTTCCCATGAAGAGGATTCTCCCAGAGACCACCTTCGCAGGTGGCCTCAAAAGTCCTGATATCGCTAGGGCAAGGGTTGATTTGCCTGAACCGCTTTCACCCGCTATCCCGAAGATCTCTCCTTTATATATATCGAAACTAACTCCGTCAACAGCCTTTATGATGCCTTGGGGAAGGTAGTAGTATATCCTCAGATCCGATATCTCTAAGATCTTCTCCATCTCTATCCCCTCCTAAGAAGCACTCTTGACCTAGGATCTAGAGCGTCTCTTAGCCCGTCCCCGAGTAGGTTGAAGCTCAGAGCAGAGATCATTATGAAGAGACCCGGGAAAACCACTATGTGTGGTGAGCTAAACAGATATGTCCTCCCACTACCAATCATGGAGCCCCACTCAGGTGTTGGAGGAGGTACCCCTAAACCTAGGAATCCTAGGGCGGATGCGAGAAGTATAGAGAGCCCCATATAATATGTAGCTTGGACAATTATCGCTGATACAGAGTTGGGGAGGACGTGCTTAAACATTATATATGTCGAGCTCTTGCCCAGGAGCTTCGCAGCAGCTATATAATCCTCACTCACTATCTGGAGCACTACACCCCTCACGAGCCTAGCATATACTGGGAAGGTGCTCACTGCTATAGCTATTATTAGGCTTGCAACCCCCTGGCCAAGAGATGCTACCAGGGCTATTGCAAGAAGTATTGTTGGGAATGCCAGCATAATATCAACAATCCTCTGGATAATTGTGTCCCATAGACCCCCTAGATAGCCTGATACAAGCCCTAGGATTACACCTATCAATACTCCGAGGGCTACAGAGGCAACCGATATGCCAATGGTATATCTAGCCCCGGCGAGTATCCTGCTGAGAATATCCCTCCCAAGCTCGTCTGTGCCAAATGGGTGTGAGATGCTGGGAGGCATCCTGGCCCTCGATAGATCGAAGTCATACGGGTTGTAAGGTGTCACGAGGGACCCCATTATCGCCATTATCACTAGAGCACCTACAATATATAGCGAGACATAGGCAGCCCTATTTGCTTTCAAAGCTTCCCACATTTCCTCGCGCCTCTTTTTCCTAGCATCGAATATCTTCTTCAGGATCTCCCTCCTCTCCATAGGATCTCCCTCACCCTTGGATCTATATATGCATATATCACATCTACTAATATATTTATAGCTATGAACACCATGACAATAAACAGTATGATCCCCTGTGCAAGAGGGTAATCCCTATAGAATAGAGAGTCCACTAGGAGAGAACCAATACCGGGCCATGCAAAGACTGTCTCAGTTATTACAGCCCCGCCAAGCAGAGCCCCAATCTGTATACCCATAATAGTTACTATAGGTATCATAGCATTTCTAAGCACGTGCCTCACTAGAATAACCCTCTGGACAAGCCCCTTAGACATTGCCGTGATCACGTGGTTGCTTCCCAGAGCCTCTATCACAGACGCCCTCGTGATCCTTGTCAAATTGCCCATTAATAGGAGCGATAGAGTTACAGCTGGGAGTATCAAGTGCTTAGGAGACTCGGCCCCGCTAGATGGGAGTATTCTTAGGGATACAGCGAATATATATATGAATATGAGACCTATCCAGAATATGGGTGTAGACGCACCAATAAGAGATACGATAGAAACCGCATAGGATACCTTGGATCTAGGTCTAAGAGCGGAAAGTATCCCTAGCGGTATAGCTATCGCAACAGCTATAGCCTCTGCGGCGGCTGCGAGAAGCAGTGTATAGGGAAGCCTAGCAATGATCTCCTGGATAACTGGCGTTCTATACTTAATCGAAGTCCCGAAGTCCCCTCTTAGGATAGAGGACATATAGTCTACGAATTGAACATAGATGGGCCTGTTAAGCCC
>JAVVGG010000137.1:0-4348 GCA_032249275.1 Desulfurococcales archaeon | reverse complement strand
AGCAACACAAACAAATTAATATCAATAACCATCAATAACCATCGAGGGACAAGCGGGATGGAAAGGCTTCTCTAGAGATGTTCTATAAAGCCCTAGTAGAGCTAGTCTATGATGGTCTTCTATGCTTTCCTAGATATTCTCAGAAGCGCTACTGGGAACCTGTGGATCCTCTTTCTATGCGTTGCAAAAATCGCGGGGATCTCCATACTGTATATCCTTATCACCTCTGCTTCGAAGCCTTTTTCAGATGCCGTGGTCTTTATAAGCTCTAGGGATTCCTCGTTGTACTTATGTATCGAGTATATAGTGTCTGATGCCTCCATAGCTGTTCTTAGAAAAACTAAGTCAGCCCCTCTCCTGTGGACGCCGAATGGTGGATTCATAACCACCAGTCCCAGTTTTCTAGGAGATCCTCTGTAGAGATCCCAGCATATGGGTTCAACCCTATCCCCTAGACCTAGTCTCCTCAGATTTGCCAGCGCATCTTCTAGATCTCTGCATGATATATCTATGCAGAGAACCTCTTCAACCCCTATAAGTGCTAGGGCCGCTGCTATCCTCCCACTTCCACATCCAAGATCTGATGCTAGCTTCTCTATATCGCCCCTCATCAATGCTGTGAATACCATCTCTGCTACTAGCCATGATGGTGTCGGGTATTGCTCTAGATCTCTTCTGGGGCTTCTAAACCCTGGGATCCTCTCTATAGCTAGCTCTAGATCCTTCTTCCTTATCCTTAAAAGCTTCTCTTCCCCCATCAAGCCCCTAGATCTTCATTCCACCTCTGCTCATGAGCCCTTATAACCCTCTCAACATTCTCCCAACCCAGCTTTCTAAGATCATTGTCCCCCATCCCCATCTCAGCCAGTCTCTCGAATAGCCTCTGTATCTTGGATATATCTTCAAGCCCCTCCGGCGTTCTCTCTATTCCAAAATAGTCTGTGCCTATAGCTAGAACATCTGATCCGAATCTCCTCCAAACCTCTATGATATGTCTAGCCAGGCTATCTATAGAGGGCTTCTCACCTATCGTCGAGGTTATCATTGTGAAACCCACAACGCCTCCAACCCTTTTTATACCCTCTAGGATCTCGTCATCCACGTTCCTCATATTCCTATGGATAGCCGCGTAGTTAGAGTGGCTAGCTATAACCGGTAGCTTCGATGCTGAGAGCACATCGAGAGCCGTTCTCCTACCTGTATGGGATATGTCTAATATGATTCCAAGGTTGTTGGCTATCCTCACAAGCTCCTCACCCTCCTCCGTTAAGCCATAGTCCTTCTTAGATCTACATGAAGACGCATATCTATTATCATAGTTCCACGTTATAGTTACGCTTCTAACCCCGAGGAGCCACAATATCTCTAGATCTTCGAGCCTGGATATGGGATCAGCGCCCTCCAGGCTAATCAGGATCCCTATCTTATCGCTTCTAACAAGCCTATCTAGATCGCCTGGCCTGGAGATAAGGGCAAGCCTATCTCTATATCTTTTAACAAGGCTTCTATAGATTGAAATATGCTCTATGACATCATCGAGAGACCCTAGAATAGGCACTGTAGAGCTGTGCCAAGAACCGTAGAGTCTCTCAAGCTTCTCGAGGATAGCAGGGCTCCAAAACTCTCTCCCAGGAAAGATGGCTCCGAAGACCAGCTTGACCCCTCCAGCAAGGTACTTAGGTATATCCCCATGCCTGCCGGGCATTTCTCTATCAAAGGTGATAGCTAGATCCTTATTAGCCTTAGGATCAAAGCCCCCAGTCTTAATAGCATATGATATATCCTGATGCATGTCAGCCACGAGATATCTAGCCAAGGAAACCACCAATACAACATATACACGATAAAACATAAAAATATATTAGCCCTTCACTTTAGGCTCAGCTGCCGCAGAGTCTCTGATAGGGTATGCCCTATATGGAATAGCCTTATCTGGGTAGTATCTTCTTTATATCGTCTATGAGCTCCAAAACCTTATCCATTTCAAGGCCCAGCTGCTCGATATCGAGTATTCCTTCGTAGAATGCTTCTCAATGGAGGACCCTATATCTAGCCATACACCTATCTAGAAGTCCCAGCCTCCTTATATTCTCGTCTGTCTTTTCGAGATCCCTAAGCATCTTCCTCCTCTCAAAGTGGCTTAGGGATCTTGCCGGGTCTGCTGAGGAGCATCGCGTTGATAGTCTGAATAACAGCGTTCCAAGCTTTCTCAGCAGAGTCTCTAATATCTACGGCATCTCCCTCGCTAACGGCTGAAGAGAACTCCTCCTTAGCCCTTCTATAGAAATCCTCTGCGAACTCTATCAACATATTCGCCGCATCAATAGAGGCTATCAACGTCTCCAAAAGCGATAAAGATTCAGCTATTATGTTCACAGCGACTATAATTTTCCATCCGGTTTCCAGTGTTTTTATTCCTAGATGTTTATAGGCTTTCGATAAGCACAGCGGGAAAAGACTACATCTAGGGCTGATCTCCCTCTCGCCTTGAAAGTGTTGGAAGTTTCCATATCCCTGCCCTTTTCATCGGCGGCTCATAGGTTCCCATTTATTTGAGTTTACAGCTGAAAGTCTGCCCTTTAGGGCGGGGAGGAGGCCAGATCCTGAAAGCTTTGTCTTTTTAAAGCAGGGTGGGAAGGTTTAGACTTATAATTAGGGCTAGTTATTCTCCTTGGTGGCTGTAGGCCGTCATGCTTAGAAGGCTGGGAAGTGCTAGATCTAGGCTTTTCAGGAAGGCTCTCTCCTTCTTCCTCAGAATTGCACGCCCCATTATGGGTCTCGTCTATAGGGTCTACGAGGCTAACCTTGAGGAGCAGGTTTTGAGTGGGCCTATACCGAGGCATGTTGCTATAATACCTGATGGTAATAGGAGGTGGGCTCTTCTCCAGGGTCTGCCCAAGTATGTTGGTCATGAGAGTGGTTATAGGAAGATGAAGGAGGTTTTGAGATGGCTACATGATCTCGGGGTGAAGATAGTCACTATCTATGCCATGTCGTATGAGAACTGTGTTAAAAGGCCTGAGGATGAGAGGGAGAGACTATATTCTCTCATAGAGAGGGGGCTAAGAGAGCTTCTAGACGAGGCTTTGAGGAGGGGTGTGAGGATAAGGGTTACTGGGAGGCTAGAGCTTGTTCCAGAGAGTCTTAGGAGGATAGCTAGGGATGCCGAGGCCAGGACCTCTGGCAATGGTGAGAGGGTTGTGAATATAGCTCTATGTTACGGCGGTAGGCAGGAGATCATAGATGCTATTAGGAGGATAGCTAGGGATGCTAGGGAGGGGAGGATAGATCCTGAGGAGATCACGGAGGAATCCTTTATGAAGTATCTAGAGATAAACCACGAACCAGATCTAGTTATAAGGACTTCGGGAGAGCTCAGGATCAGCAATTTCCTTCTATGGCAAGCAGCATATTCAGAACTATACTTCTGCGAGGCCTACTGGCCCGAGTTCAGGAGAATAGATCTTCTCAGGGCTATTAGATCCTACCAGCTTAGGGAGAGGAGATTCGGCTCATAGCGGATTGAGCCCCCTTACAAGGACTCTAAACCTCCTCGCATCATCCCACATATATACATTGTTAAAGAGAACATATGTCTCTGGAAAACCCAGAGCATCTATCCTCTCCTTTAGCCTCTTCAAATCCTCATCCGTATATCTATATCTATAGTTAACCTCGCCACCTCCGAGCCCGTGGAGCCTTGTATATAGGATCTCTCCACGGGATCTGCAGGGATCTCTTCTTAGGAGATCAACTATGTGGATCACCCCTATATCTGCTAAGAGACTACATAAAGCCTCAACATTGGATCTCTCATTCCAGCTCCCCCTAGCCTCCCACCCAATTATAAAACCCCTGCCCACGATGGAGGAGAAGAAATCCCTAACCCATCTCAGTGCTTCAGGGCTATAGCCGAAGGAGGGGGGTGTCTGGAATACCACAAACCTAGCCCCCAAATTCCTTGCGAAATCCTCGACGACCTCCCAGGCATCCATATTAGCCTTTGTAGGCTTTAGAAAGCCATACTCGCTTGGATCTCCCTCAAGCCTTCTCTTAAGCCTCCTCATAGTAGGGCTGGAGAGGCTATGGGTAATTACCTGCCAGGCCTTAACACTAAACACAAATCCCTTGGGAGCCTCGTCCCTGAGCCTCCTAGCCTTCTCAACAGGGGGAGGATCATAGAATGTCTCCTGAATCTCCACAATATCGAAACTCCTAAACACCTCACCCCTAGACCTCGGAAAACCACAGGTGCCAACATAGATCTCCATATTGACCACCAATGTGATAAACAGCAAGACATAATAATAAGAAGCAAGAAGAGTATTATTAAGTCGTATGACCTCTT
>JAVVGG010000136.1:0-4404 GCA_032249275.1 Desulfurococcales archaeon | reverse complement strand
ATATGATTTTAGAGGAGTGTTCTCAAAGTATACACAAAGTATACGCTGGGAATATAGCTAAAGGAATGACGATAATGCTTAACATTAGCACCCTACTTCAAACTACATAGTACAGTGAGATCATAATGTGGCGGGCCCGCGGGGATTTGAACCCCGGACCTCCGGCTCCGAAGGCCGGCGCTCTATCCTGGCTGAGCTACGGGCCCCTGCTTCATATAGCTCTCAGCCCCTTATTCGTTTTATCAGCATCATGATCGTAGTTAAGCTCTTTATGGTTTTGATCTATAAGTTACTCTGATCTCTATCTGACCTAATAACTGGAGCCTTTAGTATAGATAAAAAGGTAGAGGTCGATTATTTCTATCATATATGTGTGCTTGTGTTGGGTGGGAAAAGTTATTTCTTTCTCCTAGCTAGGGCTATGGAGGTTGCTCCTATCGCTATCCCTATTACACCTAGTGCTAGGGCTATTCTTGTGTAGAGATTGGTTGTGTTTAGATCTCTTGTTAATGATGTGATTGTATTCTGGATATCGGCTATGGATTGTTGCGTGCTTTGCTGGAATCTTTCTAGGTTGTTTCTCAGGGATGTTATGTTGTTGATCGCGGTTAATAGTGTTCCCTCCAGCCCTGAGAATCTCCTCTCCGCTGTGCTTATGAAATCCTGGAGAGAGCTTCTCACACTGGCTATTGATGCCGTGTTCTCACTTATCTTCTGGGCTAGCTCTGTAACGTTACCCCTTATTATTGCTATTTGCTGGGTAGTAATCTCTAATGACGTGTTTAGGGCTCCAAAAACTCCTCTGAGCATGTCTATCGCCGTGTTTATTGATGATATGTTAAGCTCTATGTTTGAGATCCTCTGGTGGGTGGAAATATTTATAGATTCTAGATCGCTTCTCAGAGAAGCCAGATCCCTAGATATGTTAGCTATCTGTGAAAGGCCTCTAGAGATTTTCAAGGCAACTATAGAGATCTCAGCCTTTCCAAAGAGTGCGAAATCTCCTGGAACCTCTATGATCAATATATACTCGCCTCTCTCAGGAAATCTAAGGCCGCTTATAGATGCAATGAACTTATTAGACGGTGTCAACATGTATAGGCTCAGCGGTAGAGGGTACTCTGAGTAGGATGTTATTGTTGCCAGCTCTCCTATTGGCTGGGATATATATAGCCTATATGTAACCCACTCAGGCGGTCCAGCACCTATATAAGTCGAGATCGCCAGTGAGTAGCTTATATTACTCTCAACGAGGCTTGCTGGGACGACAATCGATATTGGGAGTCTAGTACTATAAGAGCCTGCTGTTGCGATTATATAACCCACATAGGTTCCTGGAGGGGTCCTGCTTGGCACCGACACAGTTATTGTAACGCTTGCACTTCCTCCAGACCCTATGGAGACGCTTGGGGGAGATATTGTGAGCGCGGTCTTTCTAATAACATTTGTTCTGAGATAGCTGACAAGATCTGTTGAGCTTATATCAACCCCGAGGGTGTAGTTGCCAACATTATATATAGCTAGAGACGCGAGTGCGTTGTCTCCCGGAGGTACAATGAGTGTCTGTGTCAACCCCTGTAGAGCTCCTCCCGTGAAGATCATCCTTAGGGGGTTGTTAAGAGCATCCAGAGCTCTTACCATCCCAGTACCCTGCTCAAGCGGGTTAGGGGTCTCATAAATATCTGAGAGAGGTATCGGAGACGCTGACTCAACTATAGCCCTCTTAATATCTATTGGTGACCACTCGGGATGGGCTTGTTTCAGTAGAGCTGCGACGCCTGAGACATGTGGTGTGGCCATTGAAGTTCCGCTAAAGGCTGCTGTACTGTTTATAGGGACAGAAGATATAATTCTAACGCCTGGAGCGGAGACGTCTGGCATCGGTATGTCAAATGGTATAGGCCCTCTCGAAGAGAATATAGCTATAGATGAATTAGACAGGCTTCCTCTTGTAGTGTCGGCAGCACCAACACATATAACGCCTCTGGCTAAGCATAGGTAGTTGATAGTATAGCCTCCTGGGCCACCGTTTCCCGCGGCGATCACGACTACAGCGCCAGCTTCCACAGCCCTCGAGATAGCCGTTAGTAGAGGATCATAACTTTTATAGTAATAAGAAAACCATGGCGGAATTAATGTTCCCAAGCTCATGCTTATGATTTGAGCCTCATCACCAGTCCCAGGCCTTCCATCTGGGCCCAGTAGAGACCACTGGATACCCCTTATAATCCACGAGACAGCTGCTCCCTCACACTGGAGTAACGGGCTGAAGACTATCACGTTATATATATCTACTCCTGGGGCTACACCTCTATGTACAGGATCCTGGCTAGCTATTATCCCCGCCACATGTGTTCCATGGGATGCCGTTTCATTTCTATAGACACATACATGCACTACACCGGTTCTAGTCGCATCATACTCAGCTACCACTACACTTGTGCCATTTCTAATAAGCCACGGATGATCCACCTGTATGCCTGTGTCTAATATAGCGACTTTCACACCCCTTCCAGTGATCCCCATAGCCTCCATTTTATCAGCCTGAACTATAGATCTGCTGATGTTGTCAAGGGGTCTAAGAACCTCACCTCTACTGCTAAGATATATCTCTTCAACAGGCTTTACAAGCCCGATTACGCGGTCTGGCACGATCTTGAAGATGCTGGGAATATTTATAATGGTGCCTAGAGATCTTGAATCGACATCTGCAACTATAGCGTTTACAAGCCAGAGCCTATCGACTATCCTCACTCCAGAAGATCTGAGCCTATCGACTATTGTATTTTGCGATCTCTCAGCATTGATCATAAGAGCTCTAACAAAATTGGCACCCTCTAACTTATCTATTACTATATCATCATATGGCGTATCATTAAGTAGTATTAAGACCCGCGCAGATCCTGATTTCGATAGCTCCTTAAATACTTCGGGATCGACCTTGCTGTTAATCATTACACTGTTAAACTGTGGATAGGAAGATGCGGTAAAGGCGCCAACTATGCAGGCAAGAATAAAGAGAACAGCTATGAGCGATTGGATATGTTGCCAGATATTCGTCTATCGTCACCTCAATCTATAGTAAATGTAACATAGTTAAATATTTATCTTATATTGATCAATAGTACTTAAACTCTTTTAAGCCCTCAAGAACTATGGAACCAGCTTTAGACTAAACGCTCTAGAGGTATCCGCAGATAACCCTGTATTTCCTGGCTTTTATAGTGATGATGAAAATTTATGAACCTCAGGGCATAGATGCTTAACCATATGTGTTCATCATATGTTGATTTAAAGATAGCTTCCTAAGATGATATGACCCCTCCCCTTTCAATTCTATGGTAGATCATCTTTTCTATGCTGGGGTCTCGGGTGTTAGCCTTCTGGTAGGGGATTAATGGCTCTATCCCCAAGATCATTGGGTTGGGGTATGCTTCGGGATCTCCCCCTAGGGACATCGGGGCACGCTAACGGAGTGCCCAGCCAAGGCATCAACCCCCAAATCCTCAAAGAAATAACCTCATCATCAAAAACATTCACACTCCAGGGCTTAAAAATCCTACCCCGCCCTAAAGGACGAAGCTCGTAATTCGTTTTGCCACCTAAATAATAGTCCTGTGCCTCTTAAGAGGGGGAAAGGTAATGGAGAGATTCTAAGCAAAAAGACCTTCTATAAAATTAAAAGATAACCAGCCAGCTTGATCAGGCTAATATATTCTTATTTAATTCCGTCCTTCAATATTTGTATAAGATGTGCTTCTATTGCCAGAGACAATTGAGAATTATCACCTTAATGGGAGTATTGGATGACCTCTAATCACAAGGTTAGGAATAACGCTTTAAGGTTAATATGTATTACCCCTACCCTAAAAGGGTGGGACTTTTAGCTATAAAGTCCTAATTATTCATAGCGAGAAAAAGGTTAGATTATTGGGTAATGTATATATAGTTGAAGGAGGAAACAGAATAGGATAGAAAAATATATTTGTTAAATAAATAAGGATAAAAAGCTGGTTAAACTAGTAGTGGGAGAGCATTTTAACCGATCTTACTTGAATTATCTCACAAGGGTCCACACTATGATGTCTATTGAAAAGATTCCTGGTCCTATTAATACTATTGCTATACATGATGCTAGAAGAACTGTATCTAGTTCCCATCCGAACATATACCCTTTCGTGGCTTTGAACATAGGCTCTGCAAAGCCTCTCGGGAGTGGTGCTTTGTAGAGTTTAGCTATGTATAAGATTGTCGTGCCGACCATCTCAAGGGCTAGGAGGGCTGCGGCTATTCTGGTTAAAAAGCCTATAACAAGGGCTAGACCCCCGAGGAGTTCGAGCAGACCTACAAGGTCAAAGAGAAGTCCTGGTATGCCTAGCTGTGACATCCCATCTCTCATAGGCT
>JAVVGG010000135.1:0-4409 GCA_032249275.1 Desulfurococcales archaeon | reverse complement strand
ACCAAGGGCTAACCCTCCTCACAGAATTAGAAATACCGTGAGAGGGGAAACGCTATTACATTAATGCTTATAAGGTCTAGGTCTCCCCATCAGTTTTTAGTATCTATCTAGTAAGTTAATATTTATGGCATTGGTGATCGGGAACCTCGAGGAATATATGATGTTCCGGTCGTGCTTTATACGAGTGTGGAGATGCGTTTAGACAAAAGGATGGAGAACCACTGAGCTCTTATACTTTGTTGCTATAGATATAGATATGTGGTGATCTGAGTTGGCATGTGTTGAGGAGGGATCTATTGCCCCTGATTTCGAGCTACAGGATCAGAACGGTGGACTCTTTAGACTATCTAGTATGAGGGGTAGATATGTGGTTCTATACTTCTATCCAAAGGCTATGACGAAAGGATGCACTATAGAGGCGATCGAGTTCAGAGACTCATACGATAAGATAGTCTCTTTAGGGGCAGTCGTGGTTGGCGTCTCCAAGGATAGTGTTGAAGATATTAAGAAATTCTCTCAGAGATATAATTTGCCATTCACACTCCTAGCAGATCCCGAGGGAAAGGTTATAAAGTTATATTGCGTGCAGGGCCCCTTTGGTCTTGCCAAGAGAGTTACGTTTTTAATAGATGATAGAGGTGTTGTTAGAAGGAAATGGGGTAAGGTTAACCCCCTAGGACATGCTATGGAGGTTATAAAGGCTATTGAGGAGCTGAGGCGCTAGGATATGCCGAGATGCTCAGTCTGTGGGAAGGTGTTTCCAGAGGGGCAGGGTATTGTGATGAGATTCAGAGATAGGGATCTATTCTTCCATAAGAGGACATGTGCTGTGAAGTTCCTAAGAGAGTTGATCCCCCTGCTCCAGCAGGATTGCAGCAGCTCTGTGGAAAGGGTTCTCGAGAGCTTTTCAAAGGCTATTGAGGAGAGAAGAAAGGAGAAAAAGATTCCAAGCACATAGAGGATCATGAATAAACCTTTTAAACCTCCAATTCTAAACTATTTAAATGGCGGCGTTATTGCGGCTAATAGCTAGAGCAAGCGAGGAGCAAGATATAGCGTGTATGGATGGAGAAGATAGAGATGTGGTATCTCTACTCCACCCAAGGGTTGCTAGGCTGATATGTGAGAAGGGCTGGAAGCAGCTAACACCTGTGCAGAGGATAGCTATTCCAAAGATAATTGAGGGGAGTAATGTGCTTGCTATGGCACCAACTGGGCATGGAAAGACAGAGGCTGCGATGCTCCCAATACTATCCCAGATGATGAGCATGGATAGGGATTCAAGTGATAAAGGAATATGTGTTCTCTATATAACACCTCTCAAGGCGCTCATAAACGATCTAACGGTTAGGATTGAGTGGTGGGCCTCTAGGCTCGGCTTCACAGTTGGTAGGAAACACGGCGACGTCCCACAGGTGGAGAGGGTTAGAAGGCATAAGGCTGTGCCAGAGATATTGATAACCACTCCTGAAAGCCTAGAGATAGATCTTGACTGGTCCACAAAATTCAGAAAATACTATTCAAAGATCTCATGGGTTGTGATAGACGAGGTGCACGAGCTCGTTGGAACCAAGAGAGGTGCGCAGCTAGCAGTTCTGCTTGAGAGACTCTACCAGCTTTCGGGAAGGGATTTTCAGAGAGTCATGCTATCGGCAACCGTAGGTGATCCGGAGAACGTTGCTAGATATTTCACAGGATCCTCCGCCAGAGGTCTCTCGATAGTCAGGGGAGGAGGTGATAAGGATCTTAGCTTTTCTATAAGACTTGTTAAAGAGGATTCAGAGGATCCTATAGAAGCTGGTATCAAGGAGATTGCGAAAAACATAGACCCTCCAACAATTATCTTCACAAATAGCAGGTATATCGCTGAGAGAATCCACGAGGGTCTAGAGAAGATAGGCTTCAAAAGGATGGCTGTACACCACTCTTCCGTTTCCCACGAGCTTAGAGAGAATATTGAGAAGAGCTTGAGGAGCGGCGATATAGAGGCTGTAATAGCTACGAAAACCCTAGAGCTGGGGATAGATATTGGATGTATAAATAAAGTTATAATGTTTAGACCCCCTGGACAGGTGGTTTCGCTACTACAGAGGGTTGGAAGGTCAGGCCATAGTGTTGGAGAAACCTCTAGGGGTGTGATCATAGCTCTAGATAGTATAGATACCCTGATCGCGGCATCCCTAATATCTCTACTATTTGAAGGCTATATAGAGAAGCCATATATGATTGAAAACCCCCTAGATGTTCTAGCTAGGGAAATAGTAGGCTGGATTCTGAGGGGTGGGTATGCGAGTCTAGACATGATATATAGGGTTGTTAAGAAGGCATATCCATTTAGAAACCTCGAGTGGGGGATATTCGCAGAGGTGGTTTCGGAGCTTGCTAGAAACGGTGTGCTTGAATACTCGGGCAACAATGTTGTTAAGATCGGGAGGAGCTTCTTCAACATATGGAGATTTGACCAGAAGTGGAAGAGCTCTAGGATGTTTACAGAATTCTTCACCTTCATATCTGAGAGCACAATGTTTGCTGTAAGGAGTGGTGATAAGGTAATAGGATATCTAGACGATCACTATGTATTCAGGATCCTAAGGGTTGGCGATGTGATAAGAATTGGTGGGAAGCTATGGAGGATCTCGAGGATAGATGAGGATAGCATGGTGATAGACGTCTCTCCAACGGATGAAAGTGAGAGCCTTATACCTCTGTGGAAGGGCGAGGCCCCTACAAGGTCTAGAGCTGTTGCTGAGAAGTTCTACGAGCTACTCTCTAGGGGTTTCAACCCTACGAATATCCTGGATCAGGGGTCTATATTCCTTATCGAGGGATCTATAAGGGAGCTGAGATCTTGGTTCCAGAGAAAAGGGGTGCCTATACCGAGCAGGGATGTTATTGTGATCGAGGATCTGGGAGATGAAGAGGTTATCCTCTACCCCTTTGGCGACAAGCTGGGAGAGGCTATAGGCTACCTCTTATTATATATAGCTTCGAAGAGGGAGGGTATGGATGTTGGTGTGAGGATCGCTCCCTATGGGGTTTCTATCAAGGCTAAATCAACAGGTTTCAAGGATCTTCTAAAGGAGGTTGGCTCGGGCGAGTTTGTGGATGAGCTAATGTCTGAGGCTCTTAGGAGGAGCCCCAAGTTATCTATAAAGATTAAGGAGATACAACATAGCTTCGGATATCTAGGAAAGGTTCCTGAGGAGTCTATTGTTTTTAGAGAGGCTGTGAGGCAAATCCTAGAAGATCTAGAATCTGAGGGGAGTCTGAGATCCTTCTTCGAGGGGATCTCAAGTGGGAAGATAAAGATCGTTAGGATCTCTAGGTCAGGAGAACCCTCACCAATATCGAAGAAGATCCTCTCCATGCCCCTTATAAGACCATGGCTGAGGGATATAACATATCTTATAGCAAAGCTTTTAAAAGGATTCGCTATGACAGTTACAGAAATAGCTGAAGCCCTAGAGCTCCCTGAGAAGGTTGTTGAGAACAAGCTGAAGGAGATGAGGAAGAACAAGCAGTATAGAGTGGTTCAGTTTAAAGACATAGATACCGGCGAGTGGAGATGGGCCTTAGCAGAGGATTTAGAGGAGATCTCGAAATCTCCCGAGTTCCAAACATGCTTTATCCATAGCGGGCTCTACGATCACATAGAATGTTCGCTAAAATATGAATATGGATCTGCACAGGTTAAGTTCGTTATAAAGACGAGTGATCTAGAGGAAGGTCTTAAAAGGATCTTGGATAACATTTCAGTCGAAGAGATCTACGAGGTGAGGGTATCACCTGTTAGTGCGATGAGCTATAGAGATGCATCAATAGCATATTATAATGTTCCTAGAGAGGCTCTACCCTATGTAATAAGAAATGCAATAGCATATATAGAGAAGACCAGTACTGAGTATTAGTGAAGGGCTCGTTCTTTCTCATCTCCTTCAGTTAGCTAATATCATAGCTATTTTCCCAAATAGATCTATGTAAGAAGCTATGAGATCTTCGAGATCCTTTGGAAGCATAGGCTCAATAATAACATCATCCCTGCCAACTATCTTTAAAGCTTTTTGCCATTTATCATAAAGATCTCTGGGATATGTGATCAGATATTTAACCTCTCCAAAGAATTTCTCTTCAGCAATCGCCATAACTAGATCCTCGATCTTAGCATCGCTATTAAGGATCTTCAGATGCTCAATCCCCATATAGCCTCTAATAACAGCTATGAAGTCAAAACCATCTTGCCTCACATGCAGAAGAATCCTCGCCTCCTTCTTCAGACTCCTCGTATACGTTCTAGCCAAGCTTGTTATTTACCACGTATCATGATTCATCAAGGCTAAAAATATTGGCCCATATAATCTATACTATTTCCTTAAACAATGTCTATTAGATCTCTTTTACAACCTGAAAGC
>JAVVGG010000134.1:0-4456 GCA_032249275.1 Desulfurococcales archaeon | reverse complement strand
CACAGCCTCAGCATATTCCATAGCAACTAGGAGTAATTAAAAGCCATTAGAAGTAATAGAAAATATCGAGAAAAGAGAAAACAGCCCCTACTATCTAGGGTGGATTTGTCAAAATCCTTTCCTTCTCTTGAGGGTGTGAGGATTCAAACTGTGAAACCCGTAGTAGCAAAGGGTTATATATTTTCGCCTAATATCTTCTAGATCGATTCGTATTTCTTCTTCATAAGTATTGCATCTTCTTCTATGTTAGGCGACTCTGATATAACAACACCCTTTACTCTGAAGTCTTTAAGTGCTCTGAGGATCTCCACATAGTTGAGATCTGATTCCTCTAGGTTTAAATGTTTAATCTCTCCCTTTTTCCCATATTCGATCCCCGATATATGTATATGCATTGAATCCAAGGCTTCTCTTCCCAGTCTCTGCTCTATCTCTCCAAGCACGCCTGCTATTTCTTCATATGTGTTGTACTTGCCGAGAGATCTGGCATGTAGATGAGCAAAGTCTATTGCTGGAAGAACCATCTCGAGCTCCTCCGAGAGGGAGATCACCTCCTCCAGATCTCCGAACTCTGCTAAGCCTCCCATGGTCTCAGGTCTGATCCATATCTCTATACCTTCGTCCCTCAAAGTCTTAATAATGTATTTTAGAGCATCTCTAACTCTGTTATATGTTTCCTGGGGTGTGTCACTGCCGTAGTAGGCTGGGTGGAATACCATAGAGAAAGCGCCTGCCTCACTTCCTATTCTAGCTGAGTCTAGAATTCTATCTATGCTAGCCCTCAACTTAGCCTGGTCGCGTGAGTTGAGATTTATATAATAGGGTGCGTGAACCGTTAGCACGACCCCTATCTCCCCAGCTATAGCCCTGATCTCAGATGCTGAAGCTCTGCTCATCCTAACACCTCTAACAAATTCCAGCTCCATAGCCTCTAAGCCCAGCTCCCTCACCCTCTTAATCCCCTCAGCAGATGTTTTCCTAGGTGTTGACAGTGGTATCCCAGCAGTTCCGAAGTGGAGCTTGTTAAACACCCTCACTCTCCACAACCCCTGCTTCCTCTCTTAAGAGGTTTAAAAGGGCTGCCCTTAGTCTCTCAAGGCTCCTCAGGATCGATATATCCTCAGAGAGATCTAAGATTTTCTTCACACTACCGGCATCTATCTTCACATACACAAGCTTTGGAGACTCGGCTACTCTCAACTCGCTGAACAGCTTACGAGCATCTGGATCGCTGCACTTAGATGTGAACCAGTCACACACAACCCTCACAATTATAGCCCTCCCCAGAATTTCGCCTAGGGTCTCTAAGGTAGAGATGAAAAGGGGGTGGAATCTCCTACAGTGGGGGCAGAGATTATTATGAAAGTATATTATATAGGAGCCGGGGTTTTTAAACAGCTCTTCACACGATGATACCTTTTCGAAGGAGCCGTTTCTCCAGATATACACACCATTCTCAAACCGGTTCTTCCCCCATCTACTGAGGATACCTCTAAACAGGCTTCTTAGCACTATGGCTAACCGTGGCATGCCACATCTCTCAACAATATTGATGCTAGCTAGTAAAAAATAGATTTACAACTGAAAGCCTCGCCTTTTAAGGCAGGGATGGCTAAGGCTTATAAACTGTTTGTTCTCCATCTCTTTGGGGTCTTGGCGGGCTAACCCCCAGCGATTGCCATATAGCGATGATCCCTATCCCTACGCCCACCAACGCCCAAGCGTGATAGTTAAGAAGAAAGCCATAGCCCCGAGCCCCGCACTAACCGGGGTAGGGGTAACACGTCCAAGACCAGGCGCGAGGCTAAACCCTTTAAAGGGTATATAGCCCAAACCTCCTCGCTCTAAGGGGAACCCCTGCCTTTTCAAGGCGAGGAGGTCAGATCTGAAAAGTCTCGTCTTTTAGGATGAGAAGAAAGCTAGACAACTCTTTTCGACGTCATAATTTTTAATATGTACACAAATATTAATGTAATCATTGAGAACGATATTACCTCTATATAGAAAGGCATAGAAATTTCCCTATAAATAGCCCTTAATATTGCTATTAGAGCTATTGCTATAGCGTATCCTGGGGAAAACTCTTTATAGGATCTACTCATTATACTGGGCACTATGAGGGGGCCGCAGAGGGAGCCCATGATAACCCCTAAAAAGCCTACTAAAATTATGTGTAGCGAATCTATCTGCATGTTCAAAAATATAGATATAGATCCTATTATTCCTAGTGCTTTAGCTACTGTAGATCCTATACCATATATGTTTTTAAAAGATACTCTATTGAGTATTAACACCAGCATCGCGGGGATCAGCATTATTATTTTAAATGAGAGATAAAAAGAGAGTAGAAGCAGGAATCCTGAGATCAATATATAGATAGCTAGAAGATCTTTCGAAACATTATATCTAAACATCGAAGGTTCAACCCTGATCATCATACTTATAGCAGAGAGAAGGGGAAAAGATATACTGTACAGAGGATTTAGACCAAGTAGAAGTGAGAGCGACGCATGAGCTATACCAAGGATTGTTAAGGTATTTGGCAGCTTCTGCCAAGAAGTCCCAAGACCTTTAGATATATATATGCTCCCAAGTACAAGGATCGATATAGATGAAAGGTAAGGCCAAAGATCTATCTGAACAACCGCCAAAAGAATACCTATTAACTCCATTATAAGTGCTATAAAGCTGAGAATTCTGTGGGGTATGTATCCAGTATAGCTTGGTATTTGCGCCCACATTATGCCATAGTAGAAAAGCCTAACTCCTAGGAGCATGAGGATTGCATGGATATGTATATATCCTATGGGAATCGATAGTAACCCCATAGCTAGTATAGCTGATGAGAAGATTATTAAAGTACGTGAAACCAGGATCCAAGCCCAGAATCTATCCTTCAGAAAAAGTGATACTACGGGCTGAGATTTCATCGTGATATCCAGAGATCCATAGTCTTCTAGCTATAAATAACTATACCAAGAGAGCTCTAGAAAGCCAACGATAAAATTTAGGCTAGCCCTTAGAACTTTCTAAAGCCTCCTCTATATAGGATATAGCCTCGCCCAAAGAGGCAGCAATCTCCGGCTGGAGATCCTTTATCGCTAGCTTCACATCTTTAACTATAGAAGCTATACCTACTAGATCTCCCGATATTGTGCCTAGCTCTATTAGTGTTCGTAATCTCTCAGATATAGACTCTAGCTCTGCTAGAGCTCTCACAAGGATCTTCCTCTTTACCTCAATCTCCTCAGCTATACTTTCCATACCCCTTTCTCTAAGCATAGAGACTCTCCTCTCCATCACTTCTGAGAGAAACCTTAGCCTAGAGATAGATGTGCTTATATTGACTAATGCCCTTGCAAGTAAGAGTCTTTCAGACCTTCTAGACATATATCACCTCCCCACATCTAGATGCCGAGCTTCACCTTTTCTGCTTCGTATATTAGTTCTCCGAGAGGGATTAATGACTTTACCGTTTCTTAACTATATACAGATCAGTGTTCAGTGTTTTACGTTGTCTTAACCGATCTATATAATCTCTCATAAATAGACCTAATGATGGTGATAAAGGAGATCTATATATGGGTGCATATACGCATACTATCACCAAGAGTGGGAGATCCTCGATAGTTCCCGAGGGACCCTATCACTATAGAGTTGAATATATAGCAATCAACCTTAAAGTCAATAGCGATAAGACTCAGAAGCTTCTTCCAAAATTTCTTGAAGCCTCTGATAAGGTATGGATCTATGTGGCTGACTTCGTAACTGTTCATGGTAAAAACACCGAGTTGATCTATAAGGTTCCCATTATGACTCAAATTATAAGGAGGCGGCGATCGCCTTAAAGGTTCTCTACGAAGGGAAGTCATACCCGTATTTCCCATTCATGTGGGTTGATATGGATTATGCTCTTATAGGGGTGTTTCAGTTTTCATAGTCATTCACAGCATTGGTGTTGTTAGTGCCTATGTTCTCCAGCTTAGGTTTATAAGTATCCAACCCATAATTGTTTTGATGATGAGGTGATATCTCTGCTAGATCTTGGGATACCTCGGGATGCTATGATGCTCAGAGCACCCGATACCGAAGCCCTTTATGAGGGCTATGCCCAGAAGGGCTTCGGGGTTTCAAGTCTAGATGGGAGCTCCTTTCCGCTGGGCTTAAAAGCCACCAGCGAGCCCATAGAGATCCCAAGATCTCTTTGGGGGGTGGAAACCCCCGATGACTACAGGATCAAAGCCCTATGGATCAAAAAACACAACAACCCAAAACAAAAGAATACCAGCGACAATCAACAACCATCGGGGGGACAAGCGGAAGTCAGAGGTGACTATTATATAATAGGTGAAGGAGATCTCAGTGGATACCTACATTATAGTGGAGAGCCAAAAGGAGAGATTGTCATATGTGTTGTAGTAAATTCAGCTAAGATGCTTGGCATGACAACCCTGAA
>JAVVGG010000133.1:0-4500 GCA_032249275.1 Desulfurococcales archaeon | reverse complement strand
CTTGTGGATGTGAAATAAGCGATACAGGGTACTGCTGCTGCAGCGGAGCCGTTGATTAAATTTCGCGATAATTTTAGCTTTGGATCATAATACTTTCAGCTGTATATTATTCAAGATAATGGTGATTATCCCTATCTAGAGAAGCAATAATTATTAAATAATAGAATAGACTGCATTTTAGACCTCGCAACAGATATTTTTATTAGGATCTGTGTATATATTGTTACTTTACTCTGAAACGATTCTTGAGACTTGATAGCCTATACCCTCAATGGTTTCTTTAATCTTCTCTATATTATATCCCCTCATATCAAGGATCTCTGCTAACCCGCTTTTCCAATCCACACCCTTTACAACAACCCCAAGACTCTCTAGGGCTGTCCTTACTGCAACGGCGCACCCTTCACAGCTCATCCCCTCAATTAGTAGAATAGCCCCACCTCTAGCTGGTGTTGATCGTATTTCCAGTCTAAAAGATCTGCCAAGCTCCTCCAGCCTCCTCTCAACCGGCTCCCCAGGTCTCTCGGATAAAATGCTGTGGATAAGATCTGCTAGATATTCTCTACAGCATTTCCCACTTGGATTCGTTATTGGACACCATCTACCCGTGCCAGCTCTAGTGAATCTCTGTATATCTTCTAATGAATCGCAGCATTTCTTAACCATGATCTCCTCCCTAATCAAGGACTCAGTTACTGAGAGACAGTAACACACAGGCCTATCCCCCGGAGGCTCTTTATGGAAAACCCTTGTTCTGACTTCATCTTTTAAGAAATAAACACCTAGATCATTGTTATAGTAGACAATAGAACACCTAGGATTACTGCAAAACCAAAACCACTCAGATCTCAGAAGCCTCCACATCGACGAATCAACATGGTTCGACACAGTAACCTTCATAACCATATGCCCTCTAGATCCACATGCAGGGCATATATCCCTCGTTCCAGCCCCTTCCTTTGCTAACTTTAGAAAAATTTCTGATACAGGAAAAGATCTCCCTGAAACACTTCTTAACTCCAACCCCTCACCACAAATGAATTTATTGTTCAAAATATAAACTAAATATAGAAGTAGTTAACAATATTAATTACCATAGAACGAAAATAATGCTTAAAATAATTGTTGCCAGCCTAACTAATATTTTGGATGCAATGAACAGCACGAGAACTTAATGAAGGTTCAAAAACCTTCTTATTCTCTTTAAGCTATTCTTCCGCCATTTTGATCTCTACTCCGTCTGCTGTGACAGGCGGGTTTGTGACCTCTGGTATTATGTTTCCAAACTTATATATCCTTTGGATGGTTTATTAGCTTAATAAAATATACAACCCCTTATAAATCCATATAAAAACTCAGAACAGCTCCAGCACGGCAGAATGGTTAAGAGTAGGCATAGACAATTTTTCCTCCCACGGTGCTTCTAGTTACTTTTCGATATTTTGATTCCGTGGGTTGAGTTAGCTCTTGGCCTGGGATCATTGGCTTTGCTCAAATCTCATGAGGCTCTGTCGAGCCCAACGCTGCTGGGCTCCCATCTGAGAGAAATCCTAGCCCGATGTTTATAGCCTCGATAACGTCTCTATCTAGGATCAATCTATTGCCTAGCCTGGCTAGTCTCAGGCAGATTTTACTATCCTCACTATTCTTCGTCCACTTACCGTAATGCGGATCATCGATATGCTATGTCTTAAACAATTTGCAAGCAAAGTTTTTAAAATGCTTCGCTGAACTAGATATAGTTAAGATGATCTAAACGTGGCTTCGAATGTGATGAGAAGAAATAGCCAGGCTGAACACAGGTAAAAAGTACCGAAGATGCTGGGATCAAAAGTCATGGGAAGCTCTGGCCCCCTTCACCTTTTCCTAAATGCGGATGTAAGCCTGAATAGATAGGGAAACAAATGATCAGCTGGCAGGAGTGCTGCTTCCGCCCTTTCAAGGCAATGAGGAGACTAGAGAGTTAAGAGCGTTAGAGGGATTCACTGCCTATATCTTTTGGATCTTCAGCATATGCTTCGCATCATTATTATCTTTCTCACAATATATTTGGGGAGAGGGGGGCTTTGAGGAGGCTGAAGAGGAGGTTAGATGCTGTGGATCTTGAGATCCTGAGGATCCTTGCCAGGGATTGTAATATAGAGGTTAACAGACTGGCTAAAATGATAGGTCTTAGTGTTCCTTCGACGAGGAGGATTAGGTATCTATTGTCTTCAGGTATTTTGAGGGGTTGCTCAGCAACCATAGATTTCGAGGCTCTCGGTGTATATACTGTGGTTATCAGATTCCGTGGCGAGGGTCTTGAGGAGATTCTTAAGGGTCTAGATGGTAACAGATCTGTTGAAAGGGTTTACTACTCAAGCAGTAGGGGAGAGGGTTTCGTAATAGCCAGGATCCCCAGCATGCTAGATGCAGAGATCATTGCTGAGGATATGAGGAAGAGAGGGGCAACATCGGTAGAGATCTTCATAGTTGATAACATAGCACTTGAAAGGCCTTGGGAGCCGAGCGAGAGGGTCAGGGGTGTTGTGACATATAGATGCAGATTCTGCGGAGCACCCATAGTGGGGAAGCCATATATAGTGAGGAGCGGAGACACAATACTTATTTTCACCAATAGGAAATGCGCAGAAGCATATTTCGCTTTAGAACATAGGGGAAGATGAGGTAGATTTATTTATCAAGCTCCTCAACAAACCTCCTAGGATCCTTCATAAATGTCTCTTCACAATGTGGGCAGCCGCAAAAATATATTTCAAGCCCTTCATAAAGGATCCTCCTAGCCCTATCTCTAGTCCTCTCAGCCAGACATACAGGACATACAACGACCTCTTGATATTCCTTAATATATCTCACTGGATCCTCGAGAAACATGTCCCTACATTCAGGGCAACAGAAAAAATATCTTTGATCTCCCAACATGATCGAGGGAAAACTATTCTCTATATCCCTTATTCTTAACACAACCCCTCTCATCAGAGCTAATCTCTGTAGGGAGCATTTGCAGACAGGACATACTAGGGATCCCCTCAGCAAGGCTTTAGTCATTCGCTAATCCTCTATAGATCAAATCTCTTGAAAGATATAATTCTATAGCTATGTGGTGTGCCCTCAGATGCTTTGATCAAGGCTTTCTCAACCTCTTCTCGACCTATATCTCTATCCGATGTTATATAGAACACACACATCTTTGCTCTATAATCTGCCCTGTAGTCATATATCGAAGCTCCTACTAGGGAATATATGGTGTTTCTAATTCTCTCCACACAAGCATAGCATGTAACATCGCTAACCACTACCTCATACCTGCTACTGGATCCTCTATATAGGTCGCAGCATGACATGAATCTCCTCACCCAGCCTTAGATACATATCTCTCTGGATTTCTCTTAAATGCGGCCATGCAGTGTTCACAGCAGAAATAGTATACTTTACCCTTATATTCTACTCTGAACTCCACATTCTCCGGGACCTCTGCACCGCATACAGGGTCTCTTGGCATTAAACCACCAGATATTCATAGGCAAATCCTGCTCATATATGATGCCACATCGTTAAGATAGATTTATTGAAGCGGAGGTGAAAGTAGAGTTCCTATATTTTTTGCACATAGCAAAAATATAAGTTCATATACTAGCGCATCGTGAAAATGGTGAAAAGAATGTAAGGGTATTATCGATTGGCCTAGGTGAGAGTCTCCTGAGATAAATTAGATTAGAGGTGTAGCTAAACAAGGAATGGAGAACCGGTGTTTATGGGTGATGAGTTTTTGATGGAGGTCTATAGGTGCGAGGATCCAGCGTCCAGAGTATATAGGCCTTCTCACGACACTTTTCTGCTAGCTGATTCTCTGGCTTCTGAAGCAGATCTCCTTAGAAGGGTTCAAGTTATTTTAGATCTGGGGACTGGTAGTGGGTATATTGCTAAGACGATTAGAGATCTGCTAAGAGGTCTAGGGGTTTCAGCAGATGTTATTGCTATAGATATAAGCCCATGCGCCGTCATGGTTGCTAAAGAGAATCTCAGGGAAGGCGAGATCGCAGAGACAATGGTTATACAGTGTAGTGGTGCTGAATGTCTAAGAAACAAGATCATAGATCTTGTTGCTATAAATCCGCCATATCTCCCTGTAGATGAGAGGAGCGACTGGCTTGGCTATTCGTGGAGCGGTGGCTATAAGGGAGTCTCTGTAGCCCTCGAATTCCTGAAAGGGTTGGTAGAGGTTCTCAGAAATGGAGGTGTTATATATATTGTTCTATCCACCCTAGGCGATCTAGAGTACTTCGAGAGGGAGACTAGGAGGCTATGCTATGAATTGGAGATTGTAAGAAGGGCTAGGCTCTTTTTCGAGGAGCTCGTTATATATAGGATTAGAAGGGCTAGGTGTTGAGCTGAGGAGGACACGTAGATCTATGTATTATATACGTCTCCAAATATAGAGCTATGGGGCTGTTTCAGCTTTCATTATTATTTGTAGTGCTCATGTTCATTGGTTTCTGA
>JAVVGG010000132.1:0-4568 GCA_032249275.1 Desulfurococcales archaeon | reverse complement strand
ATAATAATAAACAGATCAGATCAGATCTACTATAGACTGGATAAAAACAGATAGATCCGAGGATCTACTATAGAGGTGAAGGTGCTCGTTGCTTAATGTCTCGCCGTTTTTGAGCTTATATATCCCATGTAGCCTGTGATAGCTGCTAAGACAAGCATGGTAGGTCCCGCTATGCTGTGGATTTCTGGGTATATAACTAGGATCCCGGTGACTATCTGGATCAAAGCTAGCATGAGAACTATAGTGGCGAGTATTCTGAAGATGGTGCTCTTGGATTTGTGGAAAGCCTCGTATGTTAGGTAGGCGACTAAAGCTATACCAGCTATTCCGAGAGATGTGTGGATCCTATAAATGACTGGGGATCCTCCTAGATAATAGCCTGTTGATACAGCTGCTACTAAGCCTATTGCTAGTAATATACATAGCACTAATATAGCTCTCATAGCTATACCAAATTAATTATTTATTATTTATAAGACAAATATATATCTATCCCTTTATATCGAGTATATCGAGTTTTTAGCTAATATGTACAGTGTTTGCTTATCTCTACCCTGTTCTCTTAAACTTCTCAGCGCTATTGTTATTAGGAGTCCCTCCTTGTCTGAGGATAGGGAAAGGCCTTTGACAGAGCATCTGGAGGAGCTGAGATCAAGGCTGTTTAAGATCTTAATAGCGCTTGGCATAGCAGTAGCTATATATATAGCCCCTATAAATATCGCCGATATGTTTGGTGGCGAGGGTTTTGTAGGGATGATCGTTAGTGTTATCAAGGATCCACATCTGTTGTTCTCAGCAAACTTCTCAGGCGGAGGAGGTTATGAGAGCTTGTCAACATTATTTATAAAGTATAGCAGGCAGTATATACTTCCACCGGAGGCAAAGCTCATAGCAGGTTCTGTGGGTTCTGTCTTCACCACGATTCTTCAGGTCTGCCTCATATTGGCTGTGATCACGGTGCTCCCCTATATAATATACCATGTAGTTGCCTTTGTATGGCCTGGGCTTTATGAGCATGAGAAGAGAATTGTTAGGAGGTACATAGCCCTCTCATCCCTCTATATAGCTGGTGGCATGTTAGCCGGGTTCTTCATAACCGCATACACAGTTATAAGGGCTGGTCTATATTGGAGTGCAGCTGCTGGCGCTGAGCCCTGGATAACTCTTCAGGGATTTGTAAGCGATCTTCTAACAGCTATGATGGGAACTGTAGCAATATTCGTCGTCCCAGTAGTGCTTCTCATGGGTACTGAGCTGGGCTTTATAGATCCGGACTCCGAGATTTTCAGGAATAAAAAGCTCATATATGCCTTGGCATGGGTTATAATAGCGTTCTTCTTCCCAGATCTAACCACCATTATACTCCTCCTACTCTTCGTTGCTGTTTACGAGCCCACTTTCAGATATATGAAGAGGATAAAGAGGAAGAGATCTCTAAACATATCATCCTAAAACCCGCTGGATAGATTTATTACCCCATGCGAATGATATGTGGGAGGCTATATGTCGATATTAGAGGACTATGAGAGGCTTCTTGAGAGGGCTTACTCTAAGCTTCAGTTTAATAGAGAGGCAAGGCCGATCGATCTACCAGATCTCGATGTAGACTATGTTGGGAACAAAACAGTCATCAAGAATCTCCAGCATATATCCCAGAGAATCAATAGAAACCCCAGGATTATAGCTAGATACCTATTAAAAGGCTCTGCACTCTCAGGAGCTATAAACCCCTCAGGGGCCCTAGAGATCTACGGTAAAGTCTCTAAGAGAAGCCTTCAAGACCTATATAGGAGATTTATACAGACATACGTTAGATGCCCAACCTGTGGCTCTATAGATACTGATATGAGTAAAAAGGGCAAGATTTGGATCATAAAGTGCCTGGCATGTGGAGCTGAATCAACTGTTGAGGCGATATAGATGGCTGGCCTCTTCAGAGTAAAGATCTTCGAGGTTGCTGGAGAAGTTATTGTGAGCATATGTGATGAGGAGCTGCTCGGCAAAATCATAACCGATCCCGAGAGGGGTGTGAGGATAAAGATCGACGAGCCATTCTACGGAGGAGAGCTGATGGATCTAGAAGAGGCGATGAACACAATAGCAAGCTCCACACAGGCCAACCTAATGGGTAACAGAATAGTTGAGGCTGCAATAGAAAGGGGTCTCACAACCAGGGAGAGCGTTATAGAGTTTGGAGGGATCAAACACGCCCAAATAGTTCTATATAACTCTCCCTAGCTCTAATAGATGGAAAAGATCTAGTCCATTGATCGTCCTTCTAATGCGCAATTTCATACACGGCATCAATGTTCTCAGCAAACCTAGCCTCTCAAGGCCGGGGTCTCAGGCTTTAAACTCTGGAGATCCTAGTTTTAAGGCTCACCTCTATAAGGATTATGAAATAGATAGGAGATATTACCCATAGATATAAAGATGTTCTAAAGGTTAATGCCAACCAGGCTATAAGGCTGAACAATAGCAGTTGGAGATCATTCTTCGAGCTATTGAATCTGAAAAGGCAGGCAGGGAAGAGCTGTCATCAAGGGTCTTGCTTAAATTTTCTTCTTGTTATTATAGGTGAGGGGCTTATACATAGAAAGGCCAGCTGCTGCAATAGTTATTCTAAATAAGAACAACGCGGAGGGTCTCGAAAGGGTTCTGGAAAGTCTTCATATGCAGAGCTGCCCTCCATGTGGGTGCTTCGACATATATATAGTTGATGGTGGTAGCATTGACTCCTCATTCTCTGTAGCCTCTAGGGCTAGTTTGAAGATGCCTTGCATATATTGGTTGGGGCAGAGAATTAAAGGAGGTACTGGCCCTGCGAGGATAGAGATTATAGAGATCCTCAAATCTATTGGATATAGATATGTGATCTGGGGTGATTCTGAAAACATATATTCTAAAGATTATGTGGATCGGCTTCTCAGGATGCTTGAAAGGGGGTGTGACGTGGCCTCAGGAAGATCAGTGGTTATGAGGAGAAGCCTATGGGCGGAGACATTCTACTGGTACCACTCCTTTCACAATCTTTTTCCAAGATTTGTGGGATCTAAACATGCTCCTGGTAACAACATGGCTGTAAAAATCGAGATCTATGATCTGGCTTCTTACCCTCCATCTAAGAGGTCTGATGACTATATATTCACATTCCAGCTGATAAGAAGATCTGGGAAGGGGGGGTCGAGACCTAGGTATTGTATAGATGATGAGGCCATTGTATATGTAGATATGCCTAGAAGCTTTAGAGAGGTCATAGCCTGGCAAAGGGCTAGGGTCGAGGGCCTTATCCAAGGATCTATATATATTGGTCTTCTAATCCCACCAGATCTTCTCAGTTGGAGTGTTCCTCTAGCCCTCCTAATACTGAGCATAGCGATCGCTATCAAGGATCTAAACTTTCTATTTCTTTTACCAGCACTTATATCTTCGATCTCACTAGCAGCGTATCTACAGGCCAGATCCTATAGGTATCTAGATAAGGCTTCAAGAACATCCGGATTCCTAGGACTTATAGGGATGATCCTTCACGCAATATTCACAACATCATATAGCTTTAAAGAGCTCATAAGAATATACCTCCTCATAGGCCGCGGAAAACTATTGGAAGATATGAGAAAAGCTGAGATGCTAGCTAGGAGAGCATCGCCGGAAAACCTGATCCTCCTTAGATCGGGGGTCTAATATAGAGCGCTATATATTCAACAGATTATAAGAGAGGTTTCACAGCATGTTAGAAGATGGTGCGGGGGGTGGGATTTGAACCCACGCAGGCCTACGCCATCGGGTCCTAAGCCCGACCCCTTTGACCTGGCTCGGGCACCCCCGCCCAATAAATATATCTATATATCGAGCTTATAGAGGTTATGCTCCGATTTCCAACGGGGTTACTGGGCTTCAATATTATTTAGGTGAAAGCTCTAAGCATCGTTCTCTATATCTCTTCTCGCGTATATGCTCCAAAGATCACCTTGATTTTTCTCGCTACTATGCAGTTTCTTTTTAATCACATCATAAAGAGGTATTTTAACCACACCCCTGGTATGAGACCCTGGGGTCTAAAGCCTATTATCAGGATCATCACTAGCCCCATTATTGCATGTCTTATGAAGCTTATGTCGAATGACACTGTGACCCCTAGAAGGGCTAGGAACGATGCCTGTATGAACCTATCTAAGAGGCGAGGAATATCGCTCGCACCAAGGATTGTGCCCACGTTATTTCCAACCCTCCTAGGAGAACCATTGATATCACGTAGAATGTTACTGAGGGTACATAGCTATCTGGGAAGATCGATTGTGTATAGAATGTGAAGAGAGAACCCGCAGCCCCGTGGCACCCCTCCTATATAAAGGCTTATATATCCCCGTCAACAGCAATAACCAGCCTCCCACGGCTATAGATGCTATCAAAAGCAATATATAGATCTAAACCATATATAGTGCCGAGGGCAGCTGTATAAGCCCAGTAGTTATATATTCACCAATAACAAAATTAGCGATCCTAGCAACGCTATATCTAAGCGTTAAGGAGAGCGCGCCCAAAGCATAGAGACGTGAAACAAGCAG
>JAVVGG010000131.1:0-4590 GCA_032249275.1 Desulfurococcales archaeon | reverse complement strand
ATCTTGGGAGACCTCGGGATGCTATGACCTTTGGAGCACCCGAGGCCGAAGCCCTATATGAGGGCTATGCCCAGAAAGGCTTCGGGTTCTTAAGCCTAGGTGGAAGCCTCTTTCCGCTGGGCTCAACAGCCACCAGTGAACCCACAGGGGTATCCAAAACCCTGTGGATCAAGAAGCAAGGCAACACAAACAAAAGAAAATTAATAACCATCAATAACCATTCGGGGGACAAGCGGATAGCAGTCGTTAGAGAAGCTACTGCTGCTTTTAGGATTTCTCATAGCTTCGAGATCTAGATCCTATGTTCTATTGAAGTGTATGTGTAGGTATCTTCGAGGATCTCTGTCTCTAGATCTATATGATCTTCATTTATCTCGATCTTTGATATAGTGTTTTTAAAGGGGTTGAGCCTGACAGAGACCCAAGGGCCTACTCTAATCCCTATTGGCTGGACTACCCCATATGATATATAGATAATGCCTAGGTTCTGAGTTCCGACGCTCCAAGGTAGATCCTCAACATCTACGGGATCTAGGTCTTCTGAGAATATGATCTTATAGCCTCTGCCAGCCTCCATAGAGATCCTTCCCCAAGGTCTTTCCCCCCTTTCAAGGCATATAACGGTTATGTCGTTAAACTTAATCTGCCTAGAACATATCTTATATCCCTCTCTCCTCATATTTACATATATCGCAACATCGTCATACGATGATGGGATCACAAGAGACTCTTTAAGAGATCTTATATCCCTCAATATATCCCCATAGAGTAGATAGGCTCTCGAGATCGGCGCAACAAATACTATGAACTTATACCCTCTATATTCACCCCTCTCATAGATCTTTTTAAGCGCTTCCTCACCCCTAATAAGTATAGCACTTATCAAATGACCTCTTTCCCGCCCTAAATGGGCAGGGTTTTCACTACTGGGATCTTGGGCTTTATCCCTCCATACGGGGTTATCTCTTTCTACAATCATTGGGTTGGGGGTAATCTGTAGGGATCCTTCCCCCACCGGATCGTCAAGGGGGTCTAGATCCCTAAAAATTGACTCCGCCCCACGGCGAGAGCCCCGAAGCAGATAAAGCATACCAGAGTTTAAAAGCCTAAAACCCTGTCTCTGAAAGGCGAGGTTCGTCAAAACCTTAGTGTAATGCTGCAAGTGCCAATTCAATATCGCATATCCCTCGAGAATCTTGGTTTATAGTAAGTTAGTAATATCATTTTCCAGTTCCAGTATAATGCTATGCTCCGAGAGCTATATGTAGAAGGAGGATTATAGAGATGTATGCTGAAGGTCCTGTCGAAGAAGCGTTAAAAGCGGTTTGAAATGCTTGTGGTGGGATTGTCCATTCTATATAGCCTAGATCCTCGTTCTTTAGATATAAAATCAGACGCCTAGATCGTCTAAGAGCATATCTTCAGAGCTAGCTTAGATAGGGCTTTGAGTAGCTCGCTTCTCTTAGATAGTCTTTTCGCATTTAATATAGCATATCTATACTGGGTGCAGAAGTCCTCAACCATATTAGAAGGGCCTCTGACAAATAGATCCTCTCTTGTGCTCATTATCATAGCCTCTACAAATAGATTCTCAGATCTGCATATTCTGGCTACTAGCCTCGGATCCCGGGGTTCAACCTTTAGATATGAGATCACATCAACAAGGTAATCTCTATAGCCATCGCCATCTCTAAATATATTCACATGTATATCTGCTATAACACCGCAGCCATCTATCAAATCCCTGTCATCTTCGTCTATAAAATGTTCTGAGAGAGCTCTATATATTATATAAGGATCTCTGCATATGTATAGCCTGGAGCTTCTCACAGCATCTAGCATCTTCACCATCAACCCATCCTCATAGACCCTCAGAACAAGGCTCCCATTCTCTCTTCTAAGTCCTAGGGGAGAGCAATAGCTATAACCGCTATCTCCAAGTATAATACATATTATAGATTCTATAACACGGCACCCCTGCCAGAATTCCTCGCTGTGGAGAGACAAATATAGCCCCGCATAATTCTATATTTATCGCCTCTATCTACTCTATTTTTTGGAGCTTGTGTTGGAAGATCTATATATAGAGATGTATTCACGACAAATACTGGTTGAGGGGATAGGGGTTAAGGGGCAGAAGATCCTTAGGAGATCTAGGGTAGCTGTTATAGGTGCGGGAGCAACTGGATCTTCAGTTGCGGAGATGCTTGCAAGGGTTGGTATAGGCTTTCTAAGAATTGTTGATAGAGATATCGTAGATCTATCTAACATCCCTAGATGTCATTTATTTGAATACAGCGACTATATAGAGAGAAAGCCAAAAGCATATGCAGTTGCTGAGAAGCTATCTAGAATATCGCCCTACATAGCTGTAGAGCCTCTAGCCATCAATGTTAATAGTGATAATGTAGCTGAGATTATAAGGGACGTAGATCTAGTTATTGATGCGCTAGATAACCTCGAGGCAAAGCACCTGCTTAACGAGGCCTCTATATTGTATGGAAAGCCATATATCTATATAGGGGTTGAGGGCACATATGGCATGGTTCTCCCTGTAATACCTGGTAGAACGCCTTGCCTGAGATGCATAGTGAGGGACTATATAAACGCTAACAGGGGGTGCGATGTTATTGGAACACATATAGTAGCTGTCACCATGGTATCAACCATCGCAGTCTCTCTAGCAATAAAGATGTTGCTTGGGAAGCATATAGAGGACACTCTATACTATGTAGACTCCTCAGCACCTGAGATAGCTACTCTAAAGGTTAAAAGGGATCCCAGGTGCCCTGTATGTTCTCTCAAGAGATTCGAAATGCTAAGCAAGAGACAAAGGAGTGAAGAGATAGCTGAGGTATGCGGAAGCCCAGGGGTATATATATCTTCTCCCTCATTACTAGAATCTCTGGATCTAAGTGATTGGAATGTTGATAAGAAAAACGGGGTCACGATATATAGAAAAGGGTCTATAGAGATCATAGCATTTGAGAAGCATATACTGCTACTAGCCAGAGAAACTAGAGAAATCGAGGAGATCCTAGGAAAAGTTAGGAGATGATTCTCTCACCACTCTAAATGAACGGGCTTGCATCTGTAATAGAAAGGTTAGGTTTTCATTGCGGTTCATGTTGCTTGGTTTCGCCGCTCGCCCTCATATCCCCTGTTCTCCTCACCATACCCTCTATGGGATGTAATCCCACAAGTGGCATGGAGAATCCTCATTGAGCCCATTCTCCACCTCATACCACTTCTCGGCCTCATCGTAGGGCCCTCTTCTACACAGTAACATTAGTAC
This sequence comes from Desulfurococcales archaeon, assembly GCA_032249275.1. Classification (GTDB taxonomy): domain Archaea; phylum Thermoproteota; class Thermoprotei_A; order Sulfolobales; family AG1; genus AG1. The sequence continues at coordinate 1,295 of JAVVGG010000131.1, read as the reverse complement.
AGAACGGAAGTCATCATCAAAGATGAAGCATCTTCATAAGGAGTTTCAGTTGCGAATGATTCATAGCTTCCACAAGTAAGGAACCAATCTGCTTCTCACTTTGAAGGGCGCGGCTTTCAGCTGTAACATTCCTAGACCCCAGCGGTTGAAACCCTACCCTTTCAAGATGGGGTGTAGTTAGACGTATAGATGTAGTAGGGGTTATTATTTTGTCTATACATATCTATTCTATATTCTATATATAATAGTGGTTGGAGATGCCTTTGTCCGTTAAGATTACTGTGAGAATTCCTCTGGAGCTGAAAAAGCTTATGGAAAGATATCCCGACAGTCTTATAAATATTCATTAGTAAAAACAGAGTATTTATAACAGCTGTGGCCTCGAGATCTCTGAGGAATGCTTGATTCCTTTAGGCGGCTCTGAGAAGACCGGATGACTCAAGAATATCTAATGCGAGGGTGAGGACTAATTTGGATGAGTTGTTTAATCGTTTAATCCACTGTGTAGTAGATCCTCTTCTTATTCTTCCCTCTATTCTCCACTTTTAGAAGCTTTATCTCACCAACCTCCCTTGTATTTCTCACGTGGGGGCCTCCATCTGCTTGGATATCTATCCCTGGTATCTCGACAATTCTTAGAACTCTATAGCTTGGGGGCATTTTCTCAGCAAGCTTTGTTATCCCTGGTATCTTGAGGGCTTCATCCCGTGGCATATAATATATCTTAAGATCGATCCCAAATTTCACAACCTCATTAGCCTTCCTAATAGCATCCTCGAAGATCTGTCTATCGAATCTCTCTATGGAAAAGTCATCCCTAGCATATTCAGGCTCAACCTGACCCCCAGTTATGAGGGCCCCATAGTCCCTATACATTATAGCAGATATTATATGCGCAGCAGTATGAAGCCTCATAAGCCTATACCTCCTATCCCAATCAATAACCCCGAAAACCTCTATACCAGGTGAGAGGCCCTCATAGCTATCCAGCACGTGATATATATCGTCATTCTCCCTATCATGGATAGCCTTTAAAACCCTATACCTCCTCCTACCAACCTCAAGATATCCGGTGTCAGTTGCAACACCACCGCTCTCAGGATGAAAAGCCGTTTGATCTAGTAGAACACCATTGCTGGTTATAGAGACAATTCTAGCCCTGAACTCTCTAACATACGAATCATCCCTATATATATGATGAGTAGGCATCTAGACCCCAGTAGATACGGGCAAATAGCCTAATAAAGATTATCTCATCTCTATAACTATATCATATTATCTGATTAATAAAAAAC
>JAVVGG010000130.1:0-4609 GCA_032249275.1 Desulfurococcales archaeon | reverse complement strand
CCTATATCCTTTCGGGGGCTCGGGGCTATGGATTTTATCATAGCTTCAGAGGCATGGGTTTAGTCTCGAGTGCTTAGCATGCATGGAAAGCCGGTGTACCCATAGTTCTTCAACACTACGGAGAGAGAATTATTACTATTACTTTCTTAGATCTTCTGCAGAGAATGCAAAAGCACCGATAAAGATCATCAACTATTACTTAATGCATAAAATAGATTGTGAGATGGCTAAGGCTTCAAAGATCGTCTATAGCCTTGCCGGTTATGACGTGCTTTACTATACAAAGATCTGCAGTGCTAGATCAAAGATAAGCACTATGGGAGTCTTCTTTGAGGATCTAAAGCCTGTGAGGGCTAAGTGCTGCGATAGTGTGAAAGAACTTATCTATATAGGTAAGATATAAACCATCGCTCAACATTATTTTCCCTGGTATGTTGGGAGGGTTTCCGAGCGATAGAGTTTTAAGGGGTATTAGCTATAGGGATCTTCTAGTCGGTTCTCTACCTGAGAATGTGCTATCGCGTTTTCCTAGGAGTTTTGATATTGTTGGGGATATAGCTTTGATAAGGCTTGACGATGATTTGATTGTATATGGGGGGGAGATCGCTGAGGCGATTATGAGGATCCACAGTATACGCCATATAGGGGGTGAGAGGAGGACAACGACTATATATAAGGAGAACGGGATCTACTTCTCCGTAGATATAGCTTCTATGTATGTAAACACGAGACTGGCTAGCGAGGGGCTCAGAGTGGCCAGGGAAATAGCTGATGGAAGCCTCGTCCTAGACCTATTCTCAGGCTATGGAGGCTTCGCCCTAAATATAGCCAAGATCAGGTGGGCTGAGGTTGTTGCCATCGATATAAACCCCTATGCTGTTGAGCATATGAGGAGATCCATAGCCATGAACAGGCTAAGAGGATATGTATACCCAATAATAACAGACTCCAGGAGCCCGCCCCTCCGAGGAGAGTTCGATGTAGTTATAGCTGATAACCCCACCAACATAGGGTCGTTCATAGAGATTATAGAAGATCTCCTTAAGAGGGGTGGAAAGGCATATATATACCTACTTGCAGAAAGCGCTGAAGATGCCACCAATAAAATCAACACGAAATCATCGAAGCTAGAAGTAGAGTTATGCGGCGAGGTAAAGGAATACTCACCCAAGCTCAGAATATATAGGTGCATAGCCCACAAAACACTCTAGATCTCTCACAGCTCAAAAACGAACAGCTTTGCCCGCTATCATTGTTGAGCCATATATAACCTTATAGATCATATGATCCTTTCCCTCGATAACCGCAAAGCTCATCACAGCCGAAAGCACTCTACAGGGCAGAAAGGAGATCATAGCTAAACTAAGACGTATATATCGATAGCAGAGCCACAACTGTTTTGCTCTAATGTATTTAATTATTTAACGCTTTAGTGCGGGGGGTGGGATTTGAACCCACGCAGGCCTACGCCAGCGGATCTTAAGTCCGCCCCCTTTGACCCGCTCGGGCACCCCCGCACCATATATAATAATATATGTGAGGGGTTAAGTTTTAAGACTGAAACCCCCTTTAAAGGCAATGCATCCACGATATATCTATTCCTCCCTGCTTTGCTCCTCTGTGTTTGTTGATTTTCTGAGCATTGTTCTTAGAAATGCCTCTTGCGGTGCGTCTCTATATTGCTCTGCTTTTTCTGCCAGTATCTCTAGCTCCTCTATCGATGCATAGTCCAGGGGTTCTCCGGCCATGTTGTTTTTTATCCACTCGCTCACCAACCTCTCCATGATCCTCGAAACCTCTTTGTCTGAGTAGAATAGCGCTTTGACCCAGCTGTTCTTGTTATCCTCTATATTAGCTATGATCGACTCCACAAGACTCTTCCTCCTAGCTATGGACATGCATACTCCCACCTCTATTTCCCTTGGGGTGTATATATGGAGTTTATTTTGTTCTTTAGCGAATTAGATATTGGGAAAGGGATTTGTTTGAACATGGCATGCTGGGTAGCCCAGTCTATAGAAGATATCTAGATGCCTATATGGGCGGAGCTGTTAAGGGGACAACCACTGTGGGTCTTGTAACAAAGGACGCCGTTATTATGGGGGCTGATAAGAGGGCTACCTCAGGGATGTATATAGCTCATAAGAATGTAAGGAAGATAGAGCCTATAGATGATAGGGCTGCGCTAACCATAGCCGGGCTTGTCGCGGATGCACAGACCATAGCTGACTTCCTAAGATATAGATCGAGGCTATACTATATAACAACCGGGGTGCCGATGAGTATAAAGGCTATGGCCAGCCTTCTAGCACTGGTGCTCAACAGCTCTAAATACTATCCATTCATAGTCCAGCTCCTCCTAGGCGGGATAGATAATAGGCCGAGGCTATACCAGATAGAGCTATTCGGAGATGTAACTGAGGAGAAATACGTTGCAACTGGGAGCGGGAGCCCTATAGCTATAGGTATCCTCGAATCAGGATACTCAGAGGATCTATCAGTTGATCAGGCAGTCAACCTGGCTAGAGAGGCAATAACAGCCTCCATAAAGAGAGATGCATACACGGGAGAGGGTATAGATGTTGTTGTGATAACGAGGCAGGGGATCAAAAGCCTCTACTTCCCAGTTAAATAGCGAGCCCTACATCCACGAGGATGGTTTTCCGTGAGGGATAGGGTTCTCGACGAGATAAGGAAGGTGATAATAGAGAACATACCCCCAGAGGCTGAGATGCGCAGGGTAGAGTTCGAAGGGCCCTACCTGGTGATCTACGTTAGAAACCCGAGCTTCCTGAGATCTGAGTCATCTGCTGTGAAAAACATAGCTAAGATCCTCAAGAAGAGGGTTGTGGTCAAAGTAGATCCCCAGGCTAGGAAGAGGCCCCACGAGGCAAGGGCAAAGATCTTGGAGCTCGTGCCACCAGAGGCAGGGGTTGAGGAGAAGGATATAGAGTTCGACGAGATCCTAGGAGAAGTCATAATAAAAGCTGTGAAGCCAGGGCTTGTAATAGGAATTGAGGGAGAGAATCTCAAAAAGATCTTGGTTGAAACAGGTTGGAGGCCGAGGGTTGTTAGAAAGCCACCAATAAGATCTGCACTGCTCGAGGGTATATTGAACTATATGGTTGATGAGAGCGACTACAGGCTTAAATTCCTTAGAAGGGCTAGCGAGAAAATCCACGTCGACCCCCTCTTCAAAAACGATGCTGTGAGAATAACAGCTCTAGGGGGGTTCATGGAGGTTGGGAGATCAGCGATTCTTCTTGAAACATCTAACAGCAAGATCCTCCTAGACTTCGGCCTAAACCCAGGGGTTAACACGCCACCCAACATGTATCCAAGGCTGGATATGCTGGGCATATCCCCAGAGGAGATAGATGCTGTCGTTGTTACCCACGCACATGTAGATCACTGCGGGCTAATACCATTCCTCTTCAAATACGGATACGACGGCCCTGTATATGCCACAGAGGCTACAAGGGATCTCATGGCCCTGCTACAGCTAGACATATTGGATGTAGCTAGGAGGGAGGGTAACCCGCTTCCCTTCACACAGAAGGAGGTTCAGAAGATGGTTCTCCACACAATACCCCTGAAATACGGCGAGACAACAGATATAGCCTCGGATGTAAAGATAACCCTCTACAACGCTGGCCACATATTGGGGTCGGCGATTGTTCATATCTATATAAGCGGCTTCGGAGGGAGCGCATATAACATCCTATATACAGGCGATATAAAGTACCAGAGGACAAGGCTCCTAGAGAGGGCCGATACAGAAATACCAAGGGTGGATGCTATAATAATGGAGAGCACATACGGAGCAACAGATCTACCGCCTAGGGAGGAGGCTGAGGAGAAGCTTATAGAGATCGTGAGGAAGACTATAGAGAGGAAGGGCAAGGTTTTGATCCCAACTCTAAGCGTTGGGAGAGCCCAGGAAATAATGCTCATCCTAAGAACAGCTATGATGGAGAAGAAGCTAGAGGAGATCCCAGTATATATAGAGGGGATGATAGATGAGGTGACAGCCATACATACAGCATATCCAGAGCTGCTATCTAGAGAGACATTCGCACTCTTCAAGGGAGGTGAGAACCCATTTAGCTATCACACGTTCAAGAGGGTCGAGGATAGAAGGGCAAGGGCTGATATAGTGGAGACGCAGGAGAGCAGCATAATAATGGCTACAAGCGGAATGCTAACGGGAGGCCCAGCTGTTGAGTACTTCAAGATGATGGCAGGAGACCCTAGGAACACCCTGATCTTCGTTAACTACCAGGTTAAAGGCACTCTGGGGAGGAGGATCAAAGATGGTGAGAGGGAGATACAGCTTCCGGAGGAGGATGGGAGGATAACCACTGTTAAGGTTAATATGGAGGTTCAAAGCGTGGAGGGGTTCTCAGGGCATAGTGATAGGAGGCAGCTCATCAGATTCCTAGAGAGTCTTCCAACACCTCCGAAGAAAATCATTTTGAACCATGGAGAGCCAAACGCTATAGCATCGCTTGCAAGCGAGATAAAGAGGAGCAAAGATGGGAGGATAAGGTTTGCAGAGATCTATACCCCCAATGTGCTGGACACGCTAACATTCAAACCATAGATTACA